>NZ_JACSOF010000016.1:0-62174 GCF_014349205.1 Photobacterium sp. BZF1 | reverse complement strand
CCACAGAACCACAGAACCACAGAACCACAGAACCACAGAACCACAGAACCACAGAACCTCAGAACCTCAGAACCTCAGAACCTCAGAACCTCAGAACCTCAGAACCTCATAACCATGAACCCCATAGCCCATAGCCCATAGCCCATAGCCCATAGCCCATAGCCCATAGCCCATAGCCCATAGCCTAGCACCTCTGGCCAAGCTCTAAAAACAAAAAGGGAGCCGAAGCTCCCTTTTGAATCATTGAATCAGTAATTCGTATTAGTTGTTACGAATCCACTCATCCATGTCAGATTTTAGGTTGTCAGACTTAGTACCGAAGATAGCCTGAACACCGCCACCAGCTACAACAACACCTGCTGCACCTAGTTTCTTCAGTTTGTCTTGGTCAACGTTGTCAACACTTGCTACTGCAACACGTAGACGAGTGATACATGCGTCTAGGCCTGTGATGTTGTCTTTACCACCGAAAGCCATTACTAGGTCTTTCGCTAGCTCAGAACCTTCAGCTGCAGCGCCTGCAGATGCATCTTCTTCTTCACGACCAGGCGTTTTCAGGTCAAGCTTAGTGATTACAGTGCGGAATACTACGTAGTAGATTGCAGCGTAAACTAGGCCAACACCAACCATCAGACCCATCTTCTGTGCGTTACCAGACAGAACCAGGAAGTCGATTAGACCGTGAGAGAAAGATGTACCGTGTACAAAGCCTAGGATGTTAGCAACAACGTATGCAGAACCTGCTAGTAGTGCGTGAATTCCGTATAGTACTGGAGCTACGAATAGGAAAGAGAATTCGATTGGCTCAGTAATACCTGTTAGGAATGAAGTCAGAGCAGCAGATGCCATGATACCCATTACCTTAACGCGGTTTTCAGGCTTAGCACAGTGAGCAATAGCGATTGCAGCAGCTGGTAGACCGAACATCTTGAACATGTAACCGCCCGCTAGCTGACCGAAGCCGTTACCAGCGATACGAGAAGCTTCATCAGCAACTAGGTAACAAGTTAGAACACCGTTCTGAGTTTCGCCTGCAGCGTTAACACAAGTACCTGCTTCGAAGAAGAACGGTACGTTCCATACGTGGTGTAGACCGAATGGGATTAGAGAACGCTCAACGATACCGTAGATACCGAATGCAACTGTTGGGTTCTGGTGAGCAGCCCAGTCAGAGAATGCACCGATAGCACCGCCGATTGGTGGCCATACGATAGAAAGAACGATACCTAGACCGATAGCAGAGAAACCAGTGATGATTGGCACCGCACGCTTACCAGCGAAGAAACCTAGGTATTCAGGAAGTTGGATACGGAAGAAGCGGTTGAATGCCCAAGCCGCAACACCACCGACTAGGATACCACCTAGTACACCAGTGTCGATTGACTCAACACCCATCACACCAGCCATTACGCTTAGTGTAGCGGTCATGATGCCGTAACCAACGATAGCTGCAAGACCTGCAACACCGTCGTTGTTAGTGAAGCCTAGTGCAACACCAACAGCAAATAGAAGGGCCATCTGGCCGAATACCGAACCACCTGCTTGTTCCATCAGGTTAGAAACGATTTCTGGGATGAAGCCAAGGTTAGCTGCACCAACACCAAGTAGGATACCGGCAACCGGTAGTACTGATACTGGAAGCATCAGCGCCTTACCGACTTTTTGCAGGTTCGCAAAAAGGTTCTTAAACATAATGTGCTCCTGAGTGAGTGTTTTATTTAGATTTTCAGTCTTTATTGGCGGCCTACCCCCGTAGCCATCTTGCCAACAAGACCGTCATTTTTAATACAGGTTAAGTATAAAATGTGGCGCTAAATATAACTTGATGGCCGTCAAAATTACCAATACGTCATGAAATATAATTTCAAAACTCAATATAGATCACAGTTGAAATTTCGACTAGAAAAGATGCAAATTAAATTTAAGCACCTGATTTAAAAAACAAAAACACCACAAAAAACCACTTACACCAACCTGTAATTATCTTTCAATAATGTAAGCTGTGTTACTTTACGTTACGAAGTTAAAAATCAATTTTAATTAGTGTTTTTTGTTTTTAATTGCAGCTTTTGTTGATGTTTTTTGAATAATGAATAAATGAGAGACAAAAAGTATAAAAAAAAGGAGCCTAAGCTCCTTTTTTATACTTAGCTTCGTTTAGCTCGCGAAAAAAGCGTAAAGAAGTTATCAGTGGTTACCCGCTCGACTTCTTCAACCGACACCCCTTTCAACAGGCCAATATACTCAGCAACCTCACGGACATAAGCCGGTTGGTTCTGCTTGCCACGGTATGGGATCGGTGCGAGGTATGGCGAGTCTGTTTCAACCAGCAAACGCTCAAGAGGCAACTGATTAACAACATTTTTCAGCTCAGACGCTTTATTGAAGGTCACAATGCCCGAAATAGAGATATAGAAACCCAACTCGATGGCAGCCTGCGCCATCTCTAGACTTTCCGTGAAGCAATGCAATACACCACCACACTTCTCAGCCCCTTCCTCACGCAAGATCTGCAAGGTATCTTCACGGGCCATTCGCGTATGGATGATCAGTGGCTTGTTCAGTTCAACAGCCAAACGGACATGCTGACGGAAAATCTCTTTCTGCTGCTCAGCAAGTTCAGGCTGGTAATGGTAGTCAAGGCCAGTTTCACCGATCGCTACCACTCGCTCATGTTGGGCGTACTCTTTTAGCTTGTCGTAATCAAAGCCCGCTTCGATATCCAGCGGGTGGACACCACATGAAGCAAAGACGTTGTCATGAGGCTCAATCATCTCCATCATGGTCGGGAAGCTCTCTAGCGTCACCCCAACAGACAGGCAGTAATCAATGCCACGGGCTTTCGCCTTGGCCAACACATCATCAATCCCTGTATGAAGTTGTTCGTAATCCAATTTATCCAGGTGACAATGCGAATCAACTAGCACGGTTCTTTCCTCTATATTCTTTAATTTAATGATGCTTCATAAACTGAAGCATTAATGCTGGCCCATAAAGCCGGTTAGCCACTCAACAATCAGCAGTTCAGCATTCAGCCCCGGATGCCGTTCAAGCTTCTGGTAAAGACTGTTCGCCTCCCGGGTTTGATCCAAAAGGGTCATGGGTGAGATCACACTTGCCGCTTGCTCGACCAAAGGCAGTGACTCACTGTGTACCAGATGTGCCGTGACACCCTGTTGCCACTTCAAGCAATCAACCAAGAAATAGCTCAACCATTTAAGACTATGGTGACCTTCCTGGGTACACAAGCCTGCGACATCATACAAGCCGAAAAAAGGCGGTCGCAAAAACTCAGCAAATGCTGCCAGCAGCTTGGCATAGCGGATATCCTGACCTTGCTCGATAAACTGCTGGGTCGCAAGCGGTGCTGAACCGTTGAGCCTGACGGTCTCAAGCTTGATCGTCTGCATCAGTTGCTTTTCTACCCAACGTTTGGTGTCCTGCTCATTGGGCATTGCCAAACGCCACTTGTTACAGCGGCTATTAATGGTCGGTAGCAAATTATCAAGAGAAGAAGCCAGCAGGATAAACTGGCAGCCCGATGGTGGCTCTTCAAGGGTTTTCAACAGCGCATTGGCTGCTGCCTCCCCCATAGCATCCGCACCATCAATCAAAATAATACGCTCGCCACCTAGTTGCGAGGTCTCAACCGCCCAGCGATTGCATTGCCTAACCGCATCAACCCCAATTTGCTTGCCCTCTTGGACTGGAGCAACAACATGGAAGTCCGGGTGGGTGCCTGCTTCAAATAGCTTACAGCTATGGCAAACCCCACAAGGTTCGCCACCTGCGCCCGCAGCACTATTTTGACACAATACCGTTTTACCCAACTGGTGGGCCAATGCTTCACGGCCGCTACCATGCGGGGCCACAAGAAGGATAGCGTGGTGCATCCTTCCCTGTGCGAGCAGTTGCTGCCAGCCTTGCCATACACTTTCCTGCCAAGGATAAAGCATATTACTGACGCTCCAGCCAGTGTTTTACAGCCTGACGAATATCGGCTGTTACAGCATCCAGTGTCTGGCTCGCATCAATAATCACAACACTCGGATCAGCTTCAGACAACTCTAGGAAGCGTGCACGTGCGCGGTGAAAAAAGTCGATATTCATCTTTTCGATGCGATCCAACTCACCACGCCCACGGGCGCGTTCAAGGCCTAGTACCGGATCAATATCCATATAGATAGTAAAGTCTGGGCGGAAATCACCCAACACAGTGTCGCGAAGGCGCTCCATCACCACACGGTCAAAGCCACGACCACCGCCTTGGTAAGCTTGCGATGACATATCATGACGGTCACCTACGACCCAATGGCCTTGATTCAAAGCGGGTTTGATAACATTTTCAACCAGTTGTGAACGGGCAGCGTAAAGCAGCAGTAGCTCAGCCATATCCGTCAATGGTTCGTCAGGGTGACCTTCTTTCACCAAGGCACGCATCTGCTCAGCCAACGGTGTACCACCCGGCTCACGGGTTGAAGTGATCTCTCCAATCCCCTGCTCCGCCAGAACTTGCATCACTTGCTGGATGGCAGTGCTTTTCCCTGCGCCTTCCAACCCTTCAATTACGATAAATTTACCAGTCATTATTTTTGTCTTAGGATTCTTAAATATTCACGGACAGCACGGTTGTGTTCAGTCAGTGTTCTCGAGAATTTATGGCCGCCTTTGCCATCAGCCACAAAGTAGTAATAGGTGCTGTCGTCTGGGTTGACTGCGGCAAGTACCGATGCTTCGCTTGGCATGGCGATAGGCGTCGGCGGCAAGCCGAACATGGTATAAGTGTTATACGGCGTCGGTGTTTGCAGATCGCGCTTACGGATCCGGCCTTCGTACTTATCACCCATGCCGTAGATCACAGTTGGATCCGTCTGCAGGCGCATACCCTTATGAAGACGATTCATAAATACCGAGGACACCAAGCCGCGCTCGTCATCCACTGCCGTTTCTTTCTCGATGATCGACGCCATAATCAGCGCTTCATACGGGTTTTTCAATGGAATTTCAGCATCGCGCTCATCCCATGCTGTGCCCAGCAGGTTCTGCATGTCGCGGTAAGCCCGGCGTAGCAATTCCAGATCTGACGTACCGGCTGTGTAATGGTAAGTTTCAGGCAACAGGTAGCCTTCCAGCTTTTCGACATCAGCACCTAGGGCTTTAGCAATATCTGCTTCACTCATTCCCTCTGTTGCGTGGGTCACGTGCGGCGCTTGCTGTAATTGTGCCAGCCAATCGACAAAGCGCTCACCTTCCACTAAAGTAATGGCAAACTGCTGCTCACGACCAGAAGCGACCAGCGCAAGCACCTCTTTCAGGCTCATCGCCGGGTTGATCTGATAGGTACCTGATTTCAAGTTTGCCAATTGCGGTTCAAGCCTTGGGATCCAGCGTGTCCATGGCGACTCGGCAAAAAGGTCCTCTCTCACTAACTGGTTGAGCAGGCCACGGTATGACGTACCAGCCTTAACGGTCAACAAGACTTCCTGTTGGTTTTCCGCCTGCATATCCAGCGATGATTTCACTTGCTGATAAGACCACCCCAGTCCACCAGCAGCCACTAGGCCCAGCAGGATCACAGCTATTGCCAACTTCTTTAGCACGTGTACAACCTCTTGTTCAGTTCACCCAGCAAGGAGCGCTGGGCAAATGTTATTCCATTGATTTCATTAACTGGCACTAATGCCATAAGGGCATTAGTAATAAAGACTTCATCAGCACAAAGCAAGCCATCGAGCGGTGAATTGACAATTTCTAAACAATAATCCAATTCGCTTACCAACTGTAATACGTGCCGCCGCATGACTCCCCTCACACCCGACAACTCAAGGCTAGGGGTATATACGGTGTTACCTTTGCGCCAAAAGATATTTGAGGCAATGGACTCCACCACATTGCCAGCAACATCCAGTACCACTGCATCCAGCCACTGGTGCTGCTCCGCTTCCCTTTTAAGCATTACTTGCTCTAGCCGGTTGAGATGCTTAAAACCCGCTAGCATCGGCGAATGTGACAGACGTTGCTGGCATACTCCCAGTGCAATGCCATCTTGTTGCCAACTCTCATAATGTGCAGGCCACGCAAACTCAGACACAACAACTTGCGTATCCTCGCAACCTGAGCCGCTGTATCCCCGGCCACCACTCCCCCGACTGATCAGCACCTTGATGCCACCTTTATGCGGGTAGTTGGCTGCCAATTTGCAGACCAACCCGGTGAGATCATTCCAATCAGGCTCGGAAATAGCCAGCAAGGCAAGGGTTTCCTTTAATCGCTCAAGGTGAAAGGGCCACAGCCGGATTTCACCATTTTCTACCAGCATAGTCGTAAAACAGCCGTCGCCGTACTGCATCGCCCGGTCTGTTACCGCAACCTGGTTGCCTGGTTTCCCGTTGATCAGGATCATCGTGCTGCCTACCTGCTAGTTTCACACTCGATAGATAAAAAAACGGCCCGGTGCATAACACCGGGCCGCTATATGATAACAGGTTATCGTTAGATTTTCTTGAACAGCAATGAGCCGTTTGTACCACCGAAACCGAATGAGTTACACAGTGCGTACTCAAGGTTTGCCTGACGCGCTTCGCCTGGTACGTAATCCAGATCACAGCCTTCATCAGGGTTGTCTAGGTTAATTGTCGGCGGAACAGCCTGATCAACCAGAGCCATGGCAGTAATAATAGCTTCAACAGAGCCAGCAGCACCTAGCAAGTGACCTGTCATAGACTTGGTAGAAGAAACCATCACTTTATCTACGGCTGCGCCCATTGCACGCTTGATACCTAGCGTTTCAGCAACGTCGCCTGCAGGGGTAGAAGTACCGTGAGCATTCACGTAACCGATTTGGTCAGCATTGATACCAGCGTCACGGATAGCCGCTTCCATTGCCAATGCACCACCAGAACCGTCAACGCTTGGTGAGGTCATGTGGTAAGCATCGCCACTCATACCAAAGCCAACAAGCTCTGCATAAATTTTCGCACCACGTGCTTTGGCGTGCTCATATTCTTCAAGCATCATCATACCGGCGCCGTCGCCCAGTACGAAACCGTCACGCTCTTTGTCCCATGGGCGAGATGCGCCTTGAGGATCGTCGTTACGGGTAGAAAGTGCTTTAGCAGCTGCGAAGCCGCCCATGCCTAGCGGAGTCGATGCTTTTTCTGCACCACCAGCTAGCATCGCATCGGCATCACCGTATGCGATCATACGTGCAGCATGGCCAATGTTGTGAAGGCCAGTTGTACACGCGGTAGAGATTGCGATATTTGGACCACGAAGACCGTGCATGATAGACATGTGGCCAGCAATCATATTTACAATTGTTGATGGAACAAAGAACGGGCTGATTTTACGCGGGCCCTTCTCCATCAATGATTGATGGTTAGCTTCAATCAAGCCAAGACCACCAATACCAGAACCGATAGCAACACCGATACGGGCTGCGTTTTCTTCAGTGACTTCAATGCCAGAGTCTTTTAATGCTTGGACGCCTGCTGCAATGCCGTATTGGATGAACAGATCCATTTTACGGGCATCTTTCTTCGACATGTATTCTTCACAGTTGAAGTCTTTGACCATACCAGCAAAACGGGTAGCGAATGCGCTAGCATCAAAATGTTCAATAGTGCTGATACCGCTAGTACCGGCTAGTAGGGCTTTCCAAGATGATTCAACAGAATTACCTACCGGTGATAGCATACCCATGCCAGTAACAACTACGCGACGCTTAGACACGATTAATTTCTCCGGGAATTGGGGATAAAACAGGTTTCAAAAGAAAATCAGGCGGTCATGGTGACCGCCTGGAGGGAGTTCTTTAATTACTCAGAAGCGCCAACAACGTAGTCGATTGCAGCTTGAACTGTAGTAATTTTTTCAGCTTCTTCGTCTGGAATCTCAGTGTCGAATTCTTCTTCAAGAGCCATTACTAGTTCAACAGTGTCTAGAGAGTCAGCGCCTAGATCGTCAACGAAAGATGCTTCGTTCTTAACTTCTGCTTCGTCTACACCTAGTTGCTCAACGATGATTTTTTTTACGCGTTCTTCGATGTTGCTCATTAATCTATTTCCTTAAAACAAGAATTCGCTAATGCGATTTGCTGTAGTTTATTCAATACTGCAAAAGTTGCAATACTCAAGATGCTGGTCAAACCACGATTTTCGGTGAAAACTAGTTGAGTTTGACTTGCATCATCAAGTTATGCAACTTTTTTGATTAAATCATGTACATGCCGCCATTGACGTGCAAAGTTTCACCGGTCACATAACCAGCATCTTCAGAGGCCAGGAAGGCCACTGCTGCTGCGATTTCACGCGGATCACCCAAGCGACCTGCCGGTACACCAGCCAGTGTGGCAGCACGCTGCTCGTCGTTTAGGGCTTTTGTCATGTCGGTTTCAATGAAACCTGGTGCCACAGCGTTCACCGTAATGCCACGAGAAGCGACTTCACGTGCCATAGATTTAGTAAAGCCGATAAGGCCCGCTTTAGCCGCTGCATAGTTAGTCTGGCCAGCGTTACCCATGGTACCTACCACTGAACCGATGCTGATAATACGGCCGTGACGCTTTTTCATCATTGCACGCAGTACCGCTTTAGACAGGCGGAAGATAGACGTCAGGTTAGTATCCATGATGTCTTGCCACTCGTCGTCTTTCATACGCATCAGTAGGTTATCACGGGTAATACCTGCATTGTTAACCAGGATGTCTACATCACCGAACTCTTCTTTGATCTGCTTTAGCACAGCTTCAATAGACTCTGGTGAAGTGACATTTAGCGCAAGGCCTTTACCATTGTCACCCAGATAAGCGCTGATCGCTTCTGCGCCGTTGTCAGAGGTTGCAGTACCGATAACCGTTGCACCACGTTCAACTAGAATCTCGGCAATCGCACGACCGATACCACGGCTCGCACCTGTTACCAGCGCAATTTTTCCTTCCAGGCTCATTGTTAATCCTCTTTGATGAAATGTGTTACTTAGCAGCGTCAAGGCTAGCGGTATCATTAACCGCTGCGCCGCTCAGTGAACGATTGATTCGTTTTGTTAGGCCAGTCAATACTTTACCAGGGCCAAACTCAAGCAGAGACTCAATACCTTCAGCAGCCATACGCTCAACAGATTCTGTCCAGCGAACAGGGCTGTGCAACTGCTTAACTAGCGCTGTCTTGATAGCAGCAGGATCAGTCTCTGTTGCTACGTCAGCGTTATTGATGACTGGTAGTACTGGCGCAGAGAAAGTGATGTTCTCTAGGGCATCTGCCAGTTTGTCAGCAGCAGGCTGCATCAGTGCACAGTGAGAAGGCACAGAAACAGGTAGTGGCATTGCACGCTTGGCACCGGCTTCTTTACAAAGCACGTTAGCACGCTCAACCGCTTCTTTGTTACCTGCGATAACAACCTGGCCCGGTGAGTTGAAGTTAACTGGCGAACACACCTGGTCTTGGGCTGCTTCTTCACATGCCTTGGCAATTGCGTCGTTGTCCAGGCCAATAATGGCAGACATCGCACCGATACCAGCAGGGACAGCCGCTTGCATAAGTTGGCCACGTAGCTCAACCAGCTTCACAGCGTCTTTGAATTCGATAACGCCCGCACAAACTAATGCCGAGTATTCACCTAGGCTGTGGCCAGCCAATACTTCTGGCTGAGCGCCACCCACTTCTTGCCATACACGCCAGATAGCCACTGAAGAAGTCAGTAGCGCAGGCTGGGTACGGTGAGTTTGATTTAGGTCTTCAGCTGGGCCGTCTTGTACCAGTGCCCACAGGTCATAACCCAAGACTTCAGATGCCTCAGCAAAAGTTTGCTTAACCACATCGTACTGCTCAGCCAAATCAGCCAGCATACCTACGGTTTGAGAACCTTGACCCGGAAATACAATCGCGAACTTAGACATTCGAGAATCCTTATTCTGTGTAACTGAAAACTCAGTTTTGCTAAATCGGGCGAATAGATAATCCTTACTCGCCCAAACTAAATAAAAAGATGGTGTTTAGAACTTCACCAGCGCAGAGCCCCAGGTGAAACCGCCACCAAAGGCTTCAAGCAGAAGCGTCTGACCACGCTGGATACGGCCATCGCGGACCGCTTCGTCGAGTGCTGTCGGTACCGTTGCTGCAGAGGTATTACCGTGACGGTCCAATGTAACAACAACCTGATCCATCGACATCGACAACTTCTTCGCTGTTGCCTTGATAATACGCAGGTTTGCCTGATGCGGAACCAACCAATCGAGTTCTGACTTATCCATATTATTGGCAGCCAGCGTATCCTTCACTAGGTTGGACAACTGGGTAACGGCAACTTTGAACACTTCGTTGCCTGCCATGTAAAGCCACTTGTCGTCACTAAATGCTTGGCCGTGTTCTGGCGTAGCAAGGCTGAGTAGACCACCAAAATGGCCATCAGCATGAAGATGAGTAGAAATTATACCCGGCTCTTCGCTAGCACCGATGACAACAGCGCCTGCACCATCACCAAACAAGATGATCGTCGAACGATCTTCTGGATCACATTTGTGTGAAAGCGCATCGGCACCGATCACCAGAACATTTTTCGCCATACCCGTTTTGATATGCTGATCTGCAACACTCAAGGCATAAACAAAACCAGAACAGGCCGCAGCAATATCAAACGCTGGACAGCCTTTGATATCCAGCATACCTTGCACTTGGCAAGCGGCCGATGGGAACGCGTGGCTCGCACTGGTAGTCGCTACAATGATCAGGTCGATGTCATCTTTTTCAATGCCTGCCATTTCAATAGCATTCAATGAAGCCTGATACCCCATCACCGCGACAGTTTCGTCTTCGGCGGCAATGCGGCGCTCTCGAATACCGGTACGAGCAACAATCCACTCATCACTGGTTTCAACCATTTGTTCTAAGTCGGCATTAGAACGTACTTGCTCCGGCAGATAGCTGCCAGTACCTAAAATTTTGCTATACATGAAGACTAATAATGCCTCTCGAGTAAGACTTCTTCCAAACGGTCACTGATTTTTGTCGGTATTTGCCGTTTGACCTCGTGTACCGCTTCACCAATCGCATTGGTAAAGGCAGTTGTATCAGCACTACCATGGCTTTTCACCACAATACCGCGCAATCCTAACAGACTCGCGCCGTTATACTGGTCGGGGTTCAACTGTTTCAAGCTATTAAATAGGTCACTAAACAGCCATCTAGCAATCAACCGTTTAACCGGATTACCGTAAATAGCACGTTTGATCGCACCAATAAACAGGTTAGCCACGCCTTCGCTGGTTTTCAGGCTGACATTACCGACAAAACCATCGCAGACAATCACATCCGCCTTACCACTATAAAGCTGATCACCTTCAAGATATCCGATGTAATTGATATCTGGCGACTCGGCCAGCATTTCGGCACAACGCTTGACGAGATCATTACCTTTAATCTCTTCTTCACCAATATTGAGCAACGCAACCCGTGGAGGGACAGCATGTCCCTGTTCAGCCAATACTGACCCCATTACCGCAAACTGGAACAGGGTATCGGCATCACAAGAAACATTAGCCCCTAAGTCTAGCAGCCAGGTCTTGGTCTCGTTCTGAGTCGGAATAGCAGAAACCAATGCAGGGCGATCTACCCCAGGTAACTGCTTGAGGATATAACGGGACAAAGCCATCAAGGCGCCGGTATTCCCTGCACTGACACAGGCATCGGCTGAACCTTCTGAAACCGCTTCTAAAGCTGCACGCATTGACGAGCCTTGGCTACGGCGCAACGCTTGAGACGGGCGGGTATCGTTTGCTATTACGTGGTCGCAGTGAACAATGCGAAGACGAGGGTGATTCGTTTGATTCAGGAGGGATAGTTGGGCAGTGATCGCACTTTGATCACCAAATAAAATGACTTTGAGCTCTGGGAATTGCAACAGTGCCTGCACGGAGGCAGGCACTGTTACATGAGGACCGAAGTCCCCGCCCATTGCATCAAGTGCAACGGTTAGACCACTCAAGGCTCAACCTTACTTGTTGATAACCTTACGGCCACGGTAGAAACCGTCAGCAGTTACGTGGTGACGTAGGTGAGTTTCACCACTTGCAGAATCTACAGATACAGCTGCAGTTGTTAGTGCATCGTGAGAACGACGCATACCACGTGCTGAACGTGATTTTTTGCTCTTTTGTACGGCCATTAACCCTACTCCTGTTAAATTACTTACTTAGATTTTTCAATACTGCAAACGGATTCGGACGCTCATCAGCAACGGGGATCTCACCAAAAGTCATGTTTCCACTGGCTTTGCAGTCAGCTTCATCATGCATAGCGACTTGAGGTAATTCCAGAATCAATTCGTCTTCGACAATTTGAATCAGGTTGATCTCACCATTTTCGTCGACATCAGCCGGCTCATAAGCTTCCGGTAAATCATCTGCTGCCTCTGGTTTGAGGAGCGGACTGTAACAGAACTCAACACGATACTCGTGTTTGAATCCTTCCTGACATCTCTGACAGGTCAGCATCACTTCGATATCTGCGCTACCGCGCATAAATGCGATTCGACGCTGGTCCAAGTCAAATGACAAGGTGACGTTTGCATCACGTGTTACGCTCTGCGTTGACTCGGCCAATCGCTCAAGTAATTCGGCTTTGATGATGCCATCATAGTCGAGTTTTTTTTGAGCAGCGCGAACCGGATCAACCGTAAGCGGCAATTTTACCTTTTGCATAGGGCGCGAATATTAGCCTTGTAATCAGTTTGAGTCAAAGGAAATGTGTGCGAATTAACAGCATTTAGCCAATTCGTATGCTTGATGCCTGATACAAGCTCTCCAGCACTGCCACTTCCACCATTTTGTCTGTTATCTGCCTATCCACCAATAACTTGTACTGCTGCACACATCAGCTCAAATAACACACAAAAAGTGGTGAAAACCCAACCAGCAACCCCGCTTTACTTACCATTATAACGTAGCCTTCACAAAGCAAGATGCGTAGACTAACACAACCTAGCAATAACCCGGTAATCGTCATGCACCAACCAATACTCCTGGCTTCAACCTCCCCTTTCCGCCAATCACTGCTACGGAAACTTGCCCTGCCCTTCACCACGGCCAAACCTGATGCCGATGAGACCCCATTACCCGGCGAGCAAGCCGAGCAGTTAGTGATCCGGCTTGCAGAAGCAAAAGCAAAGGCCTGCGCCAGTGAGCATGAAGAGCACCTTATTATAGGCTCCGACCAAGTTTGTGTGATTGATGGCCAAATCATTGGCAAGCCCCATACAGTAGAGAATGCTTGCCGCCAACTCAAAGCCGCCAGTGGAAAAACCATCACTTTTTATACAGGGCTATGCCTACACAACGCCCAAACAGGCGTTAGCGAGGTTATCTGTGAGCCTTTCCATGTCCACTTCCGTGAGCTGACCGATGAAGAAATCCACAATTATGTCGAGCGTGAGCAACCACTCAACTGTGCAGGCAGCTTCAAGAGTGAAGGGCTTGGTATCGCCCTGTTCGACAAACTGGAAGGTCGCGACCCAAACACCTTAGTCGGTTTACCGCTCATCGCATTGCGGGAAATGCTCGCCAAGCAAGGCATCAGCGTTCTATAAATAAACGGCAGTCTGAACTGCCGTTTTTTTTGTCTAGAAGCAATATAAGGATGGCATTACGCTTTACGGCGCAGTTTCTCTACCGCCTGTTTAAGCTTCTTCTCCATCGGCGCACTGATGTCCATCTGCTCATCACTGCCCGGGTGGGTAAACTTGATGTTTGCCGCATGCAAGAACAAACGGTCTAGCCCAGCCTTTTTGGTAAAAGCGTCAAAACGCGGATCGCCATAGCGGTCATCCCAGGCTATCGGGTGGCCGGTATACTGGCAGTGCACACGGATCTGGTGGGTGCGGCCTGTTACCGGGCTCGCCTGTACCAGAGTCGCTTGCTCTAGTCGCTCAAGTACCTTGAAACGGGTATCAGACGGCTTGCCATTCGGGTTAACCCGGACAATGCTGTTGACCTCGTTTTTTAGCAATGGCGCCGTCACTTTCTTGCAACTCGCCTTCCACTCGCCCATCACCAAGGCAAAGTAGTATTTCTGTACCGTTTTGTTGCGGAACTGCTCCTGTAGCTTACGCAGCGCAGAACGCTTCTTCGCTACCAGCAAGATACCGGAAGTATCACGGTCGATACGGTGGACAAGTTCAAGGAAGCGCGCATCGGGACGCAGAGCCCGCAATGCTTCAATGGCGCCGAATTTCAAGCCACTGCCACCATGAACCGCTGTACCGGACGGTTTGTTGAGGATCAGCATGTGGTCATCTTCATAGATGATGCACGCCTCAAGCTCAGCGACCTTGTCCAGCTTAGTGCTAATCGGTGCTTGGTCTTCTTTTTCCGGTACCTTTACCGGAGGAACCCGAACAAGATCACCGTCCTGCAATTTGTATTCTGGTTTTATACGTTTTTTGTTCACTCGCACTTCACCTTTACGCAAAATGCGGTAAATCATACTTTTTGGTACATTTTTTAGCCGTGCGCGAAGAAAGTTATCGATCCGCTGGCCTGCAAAGTCATCAGATATTTCGATGAACTGCACTTTTGGTTTATCATCTTTCATGGGTTTCATTCTAACATGCATGCAAAGCAGATTGCCGCAAAAAAGTCACCCTGCTATCATTGGCGTGCAGAGGTAGGAAAATTTGCCTACTTTGCCAACAGGGTGAACAGAATAACACCCGACTGATGACTATATATACCGCTCTGATGAAAAACGCAGCATGTGGCGTAAGACGTTTATTTCTTCGGAGTGTTTTTTTAGTGCCCTTTAGTGGCAAATTATTTATTGGTGTGACAGATACCGCCGTCACCATCGGTGAGCCAGCTGTACATTTTCAGATCTAAACATCTTGGTACAGTTGGATGATACGTGTTGCCACATAGCACCCCTGAATTCCAGCCGTGAGGTTGCATTTGAGATCAGACTTGGGGTCCGGCACCACCAGTAAAGACACGTTGCTAAGTGCACTAGCACATGAAAAAAACGAGTACAATATAATGAAAAGAATGTTGATTAACGCAACTCAGAAGGAAGAGTTGCGCGTCGCATTAGTTGATGGACAGAAGCTGTTCGATCTTGATATCGAGAGCCCTGGCCACGAATCTAAAAAAGCAAATATCTACAAAGGACGCATCACACGTATCGAACCAAGTCTGGAAGCAGCGTTCGTTGACTACGGTGCTGAACGCCACGGTTTCCTCCCTCTTAAAGAAATCGCCCGCGATTACTTCCCTGCTGACTACTCTTATCAAGGCCGCCCTAATATCAAGGAAGTGCTGAAAGAAGGTCAGGAAGTTATTGTTCAGGTTGACAAAGAAGAGCGAGGCAACAAAGGCGCCGCCCTTACCACCTTTATCTCTCTTGCAGGTAGCTACCTGGTACTAATGCCAAATAACCCACGTGCTGGCGGTATTTCTCGCCGTATCGAGGGTGAAGAGCGTACCCAGCTGAAAGCGGCGCTAAGCACGCTTGAATTGCCTCAGGGCATGGGTCTGATTGTACGTACAGCCGGTGTTGGTAAATCTGCTGAAGATCTGGAATACGATCTGAACTACCTACTTAACCATTGGGAGCGTGTCAAAGACGCTGCTGACTCGGCACCTGCGCCTTTCCTTATTCATCAGGAAAGTAACGTGATTGCCCGTGCTATTCGTGACTACCTACGCCGTGATATCGGTGAGATTGTTATCGACAGCAAGAAAATCTTTGACCGTGCCCGCGATCACATCCAACAGGTTCGTCCAGACTTCCTGTCCCGTGTGAAGCTATACGAAAACACAGAAACACCGCTGTTCAACCACTACCAGATTGAAAACCAGATCGAATCCGCCTTCCAGCGTGAAGTTCGCCTGCCATCTGGTGGTTCGATTGTTATCGACCCAACTGAAGCACTGACCTCAATCGATATCAACTCTGCCCGTGCAACCAAGGGTGGCGATATCGAAGAGACTGCACTTCAAACTAACCTTGAAGCCGCAGACGAAATTGCTCGCCAACTTCGCCTTCGTGACCTTGGCGGCTTGGTGGTTATCGATTTCATCGATATGACGCCGGTACGCCACCAGCGTGAAGTAGAGAACCGACTGCGTGAAGCGGTACGTATGGATCGTGCCCGTGTTCAGATCGGCCGTATTTCTCGCTTTGGCCTGTTGGAAATGTCTCGTCAGCGTCTGAGCCCGTCTCTTGCTGAAGCTAGCCACCATGTGTGTCCTCGCTGTAGCGGTACTGGTGTCATCCGTGACAGTGAGTCTCTATCGCTTTCAATCCTTCGCCTGATCGAAGAAGAAGCACTGAAAGACAATACCTCTCAGGTACTGGCCATTGTGCCGGTGGCGATTGCCTCGTACCTGCTTAATGAGAAACGTCGCTCGGTACAGTACATTGAGAAATCACACAATGTACGCGTGATCATCGTACCAAATGCCAACATGGAAACCCCTCACTTTGAAGTGGTCCGTGTCCGTTCTGGTGATGAGCACGATACGCTGTCTTACAACCTGCCAAGCACGTTGGAAGCACTGCGTGAAGCCGAGTCAGCAGAAACGGCTCCACAAGAGCGTGTAACGAAGAAACGCGAAGAGCCTGTTCTTCAGGGCTTCAGTGCACCGACACAAACACCTTCAACGCCGAAAGCCAAGCCACAGCCAACTAAGAAAGCGGCACCGGCAGCCAAAGCGAGCGAAGAGAAGCCAGGTTTCTTCAGCCGTATCTTCTCGGCAATTGCAAGCTTCTTCTCAGGCCCTGAGCAGGAAGAGCAGCCTAAAGAGAAGAAAGAGGCGAATAAACGTAACCGTCGCGATCGCAAAGACAACCGTCGCAACCAGGACAACCGTCGTGGTGAGCGTCAGGAAGGCCGTCGTGGTGAGCGCCAGCAAGACAACCGTCGTGGTGGCAAAGACAACCGCCGTGGTCGTCAGGAACGTACAGACCGCCAAGAAGCGGACAGCAACAAGAAGCAGCAGGTAGCTGAGCAGCGTGAACAGCGCCAGGCGCGTCGTCGCAATGAAAAAGCGAAAGACAAGCCGGAGCAAAACGCTGAGAAGCCAACCCAGCAGCAGCGTAAAGACAAAGACCAGAAACGCCAGCGTCGTGACCGTGATGATGCCCAGGCCCAAAAACCTCGTCGCGAACGCGATCAGGAGCAAAAAGCCAAAGCTGACAAGCCGGTTGTTGAAGAGCAGCGTCAGGAGCAGGAAAAAACTGCCAAGGTGAAACAGCGCCGTCAACGTCGTGAAATGCGCAAGAAAGTGCGTATTGTCGACAATGCCGAGCTGAATGCAGCCGAAGCGGCGAAGCCTGAAGTTGCTGAAACACCAGTAGCGAAGTCAGAGCTTCAAGAAATGGGCACTGCGATGGCTCAGGAAGCGAAAGCAGTTGCAGAAACATCTGAAGAGAAAAACGGTGAGCAAGAAGGCCAGCGTCGTAACCGCCGCTCCCCTCGCCACCTGCGTGCAAGTGGCCAGCGCCGCCGCCGTATCCGTGACACCCGCCCTGAGAAAGGTGAAGACATGGAGACAATGGTGACAGACGCTGTCGGTCACGCGGTTGAAGAAGTCACCGATACCCTGAACGATATCGAAAATGTGGTTTCAATCGTTGAAAAACGTAAACCAACCGTTCGCCTGAAGAGCGGCGTTGCATCGCCTGAAATGGCAATGGGCAAAGTATGGCCTGCAGCAGGTAAGCCAGCAGTTGCGGCTATCGAAACTCCTGCTGAGACTGAAGCGCCGGCGACAACAGCAGCACCTACCGCTGAAGTTGCTGACAAGGCGGCTCCTGCCCTAGGTGGTGTTGCTATGCCTGAGCTTGCTATGGGTAAAGCTTTCCCACTGCGTGCTGAAGTGGCTGCACAACCAGTAGTTGAAGAAACTGTTGTCGAAGAAGCTGTTGTTGAAGAAGCTGTAGCTCAAGAGCCAACAGTAGAAGCACCTGTTGCTGAAGAGCCATCACTAGAAGCGCCTGAAGTTGCAGAAACAGCAGAAGAGACTGCTGAAGAAGCACCTAGAGCGGAAGCAGAAACTGATGTCGCTGCAGCTATTGCTGCTGCACAAGCTGCAATGCTGGGTATGCACGCACAGCAGGCGGCTGAAGAGCAAGCAGAAGAAGCACCGGTAACGGCTACTGAAGCAAGCACTGAAGCGCCAGTAGAAGAGGCTAAAGCCCCTGTTGCTGATATTGAAACGGCCACTGCGCAGATTTGTGCCACGTCTCCACGCGGCCAGCATGCAACAGCTGCCATGGCAAAGGCACCAGCCCCGGCGGAAACTGCTGAAGCTGAAGTCGTTGCTATTGCACCGCTACGTGAAGCACGCTTCGCAGCGCGCCAAGCAGGTAGCCAGACAGCAACTAGCCACGCAACGTCAAGTGCGCAGTCTACGATGCCAAGAGCATAGTAAGCTAACGCTTGCAACCTGATAGAAAAGCCATGCATAATTGCATGGCTTTTTTTTGCCTGCAATTTCCCCGTTAACTGGGCCCTCCCTTTGCAATGACTGCAACTTTTCACTAATAACATTACTGACATCAAACTTTCTTACACTAAGTAACAGGCAGGATGAATAATTCAGCTTGAAAGTTGAACTGAATCACAGATTTCTGTAGGATCCGCGGCTTTGTAGCCTTAATAGCAAAGCTACTCCAATCAATCACCAGAGTCAGATCAAAACCTATAAGCATGTTTGAATTCCCACAATTTTCACGACAATCCGTCAAGAATGACGTTCTTTCGGGGCTTACAGTTGCCCTTGCCCTTGTACCTGAAGCAGTAGCATTTGCCTTTGTCGCTGGTGTTGACCCAATGGTTGGCCTTTACGCTGCCTTCATCGTTGGCTTGGTAACGGCTGTACTTGGCGGTCGTCCGGGTATGATCTCTGGTGCTACCGGTGCTATGGCCGTTGTTATGGTCAGCCTAGTCGCAGAACACGGTATTCAGTACCTTTTTGCCGCCATTATGCTGGCCGGTGTTCTGCAAATCCTAGCCGGTGTCTTCAAGCTTGGTAAATTCATCCGGATGGTACCGCATCCGGTAATGATCGGCTTCGTTAACGGTCTGGCTATTGTTATCTTTCTCGCCCAGCTGGGTCAGTTCAAAGTACCGGATGCAACCGGTGCCCTACAGTGGATGCAAGGCTCCCAGCTTTACGTCATGCTTGGCTTGGTTGCCCTAACTATGTTCATCATCCACTTCCTGCCAAAGCTAACCAAAGCAGTACCGTCTTCACTGGTTGCGATTATCACGGTAACCGTGCTGGTTCATGGCCTTGGCTTGGATACCCGTACGGTGATTGATTTCGTCCGTTCAATGAGTGGCGATGCCAACGCGACCCTGGCAGGTTCACTACCGACATTCGCTATCCCTGAAGTGGGTTTCAACATGGAAACCCTGCGCATTATCTTGCCATATTCTTTGATTTTGGCGGCTGTCGGCCTGATTGAATCGCTGTTGACCCTGACGGTTATCGACGAGATGACAGGTACTCGCGGCCAAGGCAACCGTGAGTGTGTGGGCCAGGGCGTTGCTAACGTCACCTGTTCTGTTTTTGGTGCAATGGGTGGCTGTGCGATGATCGGCCAGTCGATGATTAACATCAACTCTGGTGGCCGTGGCCGTCTGTCAGGCATCACAGGTGCGGTTGGCCTATTGCTGTTTATCCTATTCGGCTCGTCGCTAATCGAAATCATCCCTCTAGCTGCACTGGTTGGTGTGATGTTCATGGTTGTTATCGGTACCTTTGAGTGGGCAAGCTTCAAGATGGCCCGCAAAGTGCCTAAACATGACTTCTTCGCCATTATCTTGGTAACCGGGGTAACCGTTGCATTTGACTTGGCACTGGCTGTTATCGTTGGTGTGATTTATTCTGCGCTAGTCTTTGCCTGGAAACATGCCAAACACATTTACGCATCAAGCTATGTTGATGACAATGGTTCGAAAGTCTATGCACTAGACGGCCCGCTGTTCTTCGGTTCGGCAGCTAACTTCCTTGAGTTGTTCGATGCTAAAAACGACCCTGCTGATGTGATCATTGATTTTGCAAAGTCACGTGTTGCGGATCACTCAGCAATCGAAGCCATTGATACGATTGCCGAGCGTTACGCTAACCAAGGTAAGACATTGCACATCCGCCACCTAAGCCCTGAGTGCCGCTCGCTACTGAAAAAAGCGGGTAACTTGGTGGAAGTGAACCTGATGGAAGACCCAACTTACAAGGTTGCCACCGATACGCTTGGTTAACCCCTTTGGTTGAGTAGAAACAAAAAAACGCCCGCATTAATCAATGCGGGCGTTTTTATTGATAGGATTACATTACTTGTATCAGGGGCTGTTAAAGTTTATCGAGTAAACCATCTGAGGCTTCTTCGACTAAATCGAGAACATAATCAAAGCCGCGCTGGCCACCATAATACGGGTCTGGAATTTCCTCGACATCAGCCCGGCCGAATTCCAGAAACAGTGCGAGCTTACGATGGAGGTGGGTTGGGCAACTGCGCTTGAGGTCACGCAAGTTATCGTTATCGGCAGCCAAAATCAGGTCAAACACTTCAAAGTCGCCTTCTACCACCTGCCTGGCACGGATCCCCTCGAAACTATACCCCCTCGCCTCGCCGGCAGCACGCGCACGGTGATCGGGCAGTTCGCCTTGGTGGTATCCTATCGTCCCGGCTGAATCCACCTCGATATCTACCCCTCGCTCTGCAACCTTCGCTCGCAGTACCGCCTCTGCCGTCGGTGAACGGCAGATATTGCCCATACATACCACCAAAATCCGTTGCGTCATTGTCACTCCTTAACCGCGTATGATTGCTATTAGCTTTGCTCGTTGTTCTTCGCAGTATAAGCGCTCAAACGGATAAAATGGACGATGTCCTGAGTAAATCGGTCAACTGTTTCCTGAATTTGCTCGAAGCGTAACATTTCGCGGTTATTTTCCAGCACATCTTTGGCCAATATGACACTGACACGCTCAGCAAGGATTTCTTCGGTCTGGCTATCAAGTAACTGGGACTCCACCAAAATACGGACATTCCGATCCCTTGTGCCAAGCAGGGCCTTGGCACCACCAATCAAAGCACCATAGGGCAATATTTCAGTAATTTTGAGATCCTCCATATCGGTACTGGCCCGGCTTATCTCTACACGCAAAATAGCCGTTTTATCACCCAGCTTATCAACAATCGGGACCCCAGCAGAGAGCTCCTCCTCAAGCAAATGCTGCAGCCTAACCGAGACCCTTTCTAAAACCACTGGCGGGATCTGGTGTACCGTTTGGGTGCGCTGATGAAGCCCAACAGGCTCAATGATCAATTGCTGATAGTCTGATAACGCCACTTGCGGAGACACCCACTGCAAGCCATTAGCGTCTTTAATGTAGCTCACCTCTTCAAGCTGATGACTGTTTGCCGCCGTAATGACAGCCTTCTCATCTTCTGTAGGTAAACGACTTGAACACCCAGCCGATATCAAACAACACAAAACCACCAACCAACGCATAACCTTCCCCCAGCAAATTAAATTTACAGTATGATATGCGCATTAAAATCTATTTACTAGTCGTCAAGATAACATTTAGCACTTTTTTGCCTCTGTACTTTGCTGGTATCTCAACAAAGGTTGAAGTAACGTATTGTCTTTCAAAATTCAGCAAGGCCGCTAACCATGTCGCTCACTCTCCCGGCGTTAAAGCAACAAGGACACATTTTCCTGATCGCACTCGCTTTCTTTACCCGTATCCCAATTCCGGCAGATACCCCCTATTCCGCCGAACTGTTAAACAAGGCCAACCGATACTTTGCCTTGGTTGGCCTGATAGTCGGTCTAATCAGCGCGGTAAGTTTCTGGCTGGCCCATCTTGTATTACCTGCCTCTGTCAGCGTGCTCATTGCCATGGCAACAAGCCTGCTGATTACCGGTGCTTTTCATGAGGATGGATTGGCTGATGTCTTCGATGGGTTCGGCGGGGGTTGGCAACCGGAACAAAAGCTAGAGATTATGAAAGACTCGCGGCTCGGTACCTATGGAGCAGCGGCTCTGTTTGTCGTTCTAGCCATAAAGTGGTCAAGCCTGACAGCCCTCGCAGAAATATCCCCGGCCTTCACCGCTCTAGCACTGTTCTGCCTTCATGGTTTAAGCCGTGCTGTTGCAGCCAGCCTTATCTTCAGCTATCCCTATGTTCGCCTGGATGAACAAAGCAAGGTCAAGCCACTGGCCAATGAGCAAAGCCAACAAGATTTGTGGGTTTTAATTATCACCAGTTTCTTTATATTACTGTTTTTGCCACTGCCAATGGCACTCATTCTCACCACCGCCCTGCTACTGGTTCGTTATGCCTGTGGCCGCTGGTTTACCCGGCAACTAGGGGGCTATACTGGAGATTGCCTTGGCGCATGTCAGCAACTAGCTGAAATTACAGGTTATCTGATCATATTGGCAATGGTAGCCCAACTATAAAAAGGATCATCATGGTAGATCAAAACCAGAAAGACAGCCGCTACAAAGCCCGCCAACAAAAGGTCAAAGCGGAAATCGATGCCAAAGTTGCCTCTGCGCAAGAAGAGAAGGGGCTGTTTCTGATCATTACCGGTAATGGCAAGGGTAAGTCCACATCCGGTTTTGGCACCATCGCCCGTGCGGTGGGGCACGGCCAGAAATGTGGCGTCGGCCAGTTTATCAAAGGCACCTGGGACTGTGGCGAGCGCGCCTTGCTCGAGCAACATAATGTTGATTTTGCCGTCATGGCAACAGGCTTTACTTGGGAAACCCAGAATAAAGAAGCAGATACCGAAGCTGCCCAAGCCACCTGGGCGGAGTGTAAAAAAATGTTGGGAAGTGATAGCTATGATGTCATTCTTCTCGATGAGCTGACCTATATGGTGACCTATGGCTACATTGAGCTAACTGAAGTCATTGAAGCCATTAAGAACCGTCCAGCATCACAGTCGGTGATTGTGACTGGGCGTGGTGCCCACCGGGAACTTATTGAAATGGCTGATACTGTTTCCGAAGTTCGCAATATTAAACATGCCTTCGAAAGCGGTGTAAAAGCCCGTAAGGGTGTGGACTGGTAACCGAAAAGTTAGTGTAAAGTAGCCACTTGTTGCTTGATGGTGGCTACTTATCCATCTCGATCTTTGTCACATTTTTTACTTGACCCTTGGCAAGAAAAAGCCAATATTTGGCTCATAACAGGTCTATTAATCAAGGCCAATTACAAGTCTTACAAGGGACACAAATGCCTTCACATTTACCAAAAAAATTCAGTGAGATATTCCTCAAACTGTTCCATATTCTCGAAGCTATCTTGCTTGTTGGTATCACCTTGGCCACTCTGGCTGCCATGATCAATGAATTCATCGTGATCTATACCAACCGCCAGATTGCGCTGACAGATATCTTGCTGATGTTTATTTACCTTGAAGTGCTGGCGATGGTACAGCAGTTCGTTACCAACGGGAAAATTCCTGTTCGTTATCCGATTTACATCGCAATCATGGCAATAGCGCGCTATATCACCCTCGGTATGAAAGAACTCGATGGTGCCTATATTGTCTGGCTATCAGTTGCCGCCTTTATCCTAGCCGCTGCAACCTTGCTCATCCGCGTCGGCCACCATTACTGGCCTTACGAAGATGCCGAAGAGCCCGGCTACCGTAATTCGCACGATTAAACGTAAAAAGGGAGTGAATATTCACTCCCTTTTTTAATATACGTTTATTCTTGGTGCGATTGAGACTTCTTGGATTTGTCCAGCTTGTTCCTATAGTAAGTCTCAGCTTTTTTGACGACCTTGTTATGCATTTTCGCGCGAAGAGATTCAAAGTCTGTCACCGTCAAAAC
Organism: Photobacterium sp. BZF1; assembly: GCF_014349205.1. Taxonomy (NCBI): domain Bacteria; kingdom Pseudomonadati; phylum Pseudomonadota; class Gammaproteobacteria; order Vibrionales; family Vibrionaceae; genus Photobacterium; species Photobacterium sp. BZF1. The sequence goes on along the minus strand of NZ_JACSOF010000016.1, from coordinate 38,321 downwards.
CCGTTTTAAACTGTTAATTTCTACCTCACCAATTTCCTAGATACACTCAACCATCACAGCAGCAGCTAAAAACAAACTGCCAAACCCCAACAATATATGATAATTTTTAATCAATTATATACTCAATTAATTGCTTGGTTGAATATTTTTTATCGTGATTTACAAAACTTTAATTACTCAATTCATTTTAATATACAAAAAAAACCAGTGACCGAAGTCACTGGCTTGCTTTTCAAAATCGCTTATTTGATTAAGATAAATTAAACAATCATTTGCGCTATCGTATACCCAAACGCACAAGCCGAAACCACCCCTATCAACCCCGGAACCATAAAACTATGGTTAAAGTACCATTTACCAATCTTAGTTGTACCAGTGACATCGAAGTTGCAGGTCGCGATATCCGATGGGTAGTTTGGAATGAAGAAATAGCCATACGTTGCAGGCATCAAACCTATCAGTAGTGCCGGGTTCAAACCCATGGCCATACCGACCGGCAGCATCATACGTGCTGTTGCTGCTTGGCTGTTTACCACAACAGAGACAATGAACAGTGCGAGCGCAAAGGTCCACGGGTAATCCTGAACCATCTCAGTAATCCCGGTTTTAAATGAAGGCATAGCATATTGGAAGTAGGTATCACTCATCCAGGCAATACCAAAGATAGCAATGGCCGCCACCATACCCGACTTGAACACCACCCCTTCAGGGACTTTCTGCACATTAGTACGGGTTACCAATAAAATTAGGCCGCCAAAGGCCAGCATCATCATCTGGATGATCACCGACATTGGGATCGGTTTAGCACTGTCGCCAATAGTACGAATCTCTGGCACCATCGCAACAACGACAATCGATACCAAGGCTAAGATGAAAAGCAGTACCGCATGTTTGGCTGATGTCGGTAGTTTCTCGTCTAATGATGTCGCAGTGGTATGAAGGATTTTATCTTTCCATAGCGGGTCGCGCAGGCGGCGCTGGTATTCGAGATCTTCAGACAAGTCTGCGCCACGGCGTAAGCTATACAGTGACAACAAGAAGGTACCTAGCAACGTCGATGGCACGGTAACCATCAGGATAGTCAACAGGTGAATACTCTCCTGTACGCCGGATAACTGCGCAAGGTAGTAAACAACAGCCGCCGAGATTGGACTTGCCGTAATGGCTAGCTGGGAAGCAACAGAAGAGGCAGCCATCGGACGCTCTGGGCGGATACCGTTCTTCAACGCGACATCACCGATAATCGGCATGATGGAGTAAACCGCGTGGCCGGTACCCAGCATAAATGTCATGGTATAAGTCACTAAGGGTCCAAGGAAAGTGACACGTTTAGGGTTACTGCGCAGGATACGCTCAGCCACCTGTAGCATGTACTTAAGGCCACCAGCCGCTTCCAGAATAGACGCACAGGTCACCACCGCCAGAATGATCAGCATTACAGTGATTGGCGGTGAAGTCGGTGGCATCCTGAAGACAAAGACCTCAATCAACAAACCAAGGCCTGATACAACCCCTAAGCCAATACCGCCAAAACGGCTACCTGCGTAGAGCACCAATAGGAGAAATAAAAACTCCAAGTACAGCATATTCGCTATCTCCCTATATCGAAACATTTAACCCAAAAGGGGTAGTTAATTGAAATTGGGAGCATAATGGCAGTATGAAACTTGTAGCTAATTGATACTTATCAATTTCTACAAGTTAATTTCTGCAGGTGAATTGAAGTGTGAATAATAGCGTATAAACGCCGTACGCTAAGCGAAAAATAGCTACACAAAGCGTACTAGTGACAAACCAGATATTAACCTAACCGCTACATTTTTATCGTGGCACAAATAAAAATAGCTGATGAGATAGTCAGTTACCCCTCATCAGCCATTGCTGTAATTTTCATTTAACGTATTTAACTTACCGGCTCGCCAGCGGTACGGTAGGCCTCGGGCATTCGGAGACGTGGCATAAGTTCGCATCGATATCTTGGTTACCGAGCAGTCGTAGCCACAAGTTCGGGATCTGCGCTAACCTTCCTCTTGGGCTTTCGACCCTAACAGGGTCTATATTTGTCCATTCATCTTGTTTTTCTGCAAGGGCAAACTGGAACGCAAGCTGCTCTCCCATTCCCAACCGTAGATCTGACGCCACCAATTTAGACTGGCGCAGCTCGTATTTAATAAACCCACCCGTGAAATGCTCGAGCATTTGTTGGTGCTCAGAAGCAAGTTGCTCTGGCCAAGCCCCTAATGGCTTTTGCAAAAAATCTATTTCAGTATCACCATCCAGTACCGAGGATAAGCCTTCGTAATAATTATCTTCACCTTTTACCACCACTCGCCAAAGCACGGTATTAAATGGCGTTGGGGTAATAAAGACCGGCTGTCCGGCAAGCGGCGTGCCCTCTAACTGCTGCTCAACCCTGCTATCTATGATATTCATCGCACTGACCGACCAAACGATATATAGCGTTGAAACCGCAAGCCCTGCCGTACAAAGCTTGGCGATACGATCACGCCACAATAGGCTCGCCAAAATCACAAGCAATAACGGGATAGTGTAGAGCGGGTCGATAATAAACAAGCTAGGCATAGCTACCGGCACATTGATCGGCCAGAATAACTGGGTGCCATACGCGGTCATCGCGTCAAGTAGCGGGTGGGTGATCAAACAAGCTGCAACCAGAAGCCAAAGGTGATTGAAACTAAAGCGGGTTGGCCGCCATTTTTGCCACAACCAACTCAATAGAAAAGAGAAAGGCAGAAGGACAAACAGCGAGTGGCTAAATCCACGGTGCTTCACCATGTCCGACACCGGATCACCATAGCTGATCATGACACCAAGATCCGGCAATGTGCCCAGCGCCGCACCAGCTAACAAAATCTTTGGGGAACACTTCCTGCCTGCTACTGCACCGGCGACCACTGCCCCTAACGCCGCTTGTGTTACTGAATCCACAATTATTCCTTATTCATTTTGTGAGCCGCCACCTTATCAGAGCTATTAGTAGCTACGCAACAAGTTACAAAATTGTTTACATATGAAAAGGACTTGTTCTGAAAACTAGGTTTTGCTCGCAGATCGATAACGTAATATTCGCTACGGTAAATCAGGCAACACCCATCAACTTTGATAAAAGGAAGATGCAATGCCAACAAAAGTCTCGGAATACATGACACGCAAAGTCATCACCACCTCCCCAGAAACCGGTCTCAGAGAAGCCTTCTTTTTGATGCGCGACGAAAACATTCGTCACCTGCCCGTCGTCAATGATGACGGCGAACTGGTCGGGATTGTGAGTGACAGAGAACTCCGCCGCCCAGGTTGGGTCGATGAATCTCCAGAAATCGGCCACGAATACCACCTGACGGATGAGTGGCACATCAGCGATGTGATGATCCGGGATATTGTCCATGTCCGTACCTACGACACCCTGACCAAAGCCATCAGTACTGTATTGGACTTCCATGTCGGCGCTGCACCGGTGCTGGACAAAACGGGGCAACTGGTCGGTATGTTGTCGGCTATTGATCTGCTAAAAGCCTTCCAGGATATTTTAGAAAGCCAAAAATCAGCCAAGAAAAAAAAGCAATTGGCTTAAACCATAAAAACCATAGCCCTACCCCGCTGTAGGGCTTTCTAAAATACATTTCCCCTCTGCCTAACAAAACCTACCTTATATATCGTCTATCTTTACCAATGAACTCCTTCATTGAGTAAATAGCGATGACCCTAGCAATTACTGACTACGAACGGGTGTGGATTGATGGACTAAACCAAGGTACGGTATCAGGCGCAGATGAAGCCTTTGCGGCGACTGGAATTATTCATATTGCAGGCGCACCATCACCGAACCTTTCCGTTTCAGAGTTCAAAAATCTGGTACAAGGCTTGTTAACCGCATTTCCAGACTTGCACTTAACGGTTGATGACCAAATCGTTTCGGGTGATAAAGTCGCGACAAGATGGACAGCTGTCGGAACCCACACCGGGCCATTAGGCGATACCGCCCCAACCGGGCAACCGGTTAAGTTCGAAGGCTTGATATTGGACCGTGTCGTAGACGGCCGTGTCGTTGAACGCTGGGAGCAGTGGGACCAAATGGGGATGCTCCAGCAATTAGGTGTGGTGTAATGCTGTAAATGACCACGTGCTGTTTCCACTAGCACAAAGCAACCCAAACAAAACAGGGAGAGCAACTGCTCTCCCTGTTACTTCAGATGGATATCTCACCTGGGCGCTAGTTAAAAAGCCCTTTGAGCAACTTATCTGCGGCCTTCTTGATATCCTCATTTTCGGCTTTGTCACCCAACAGCTTCTCTAGGCCACGCTCTACCTCGCGTTGCGCCTTCTGCTCTAGCTCATTGTTCTGCTTTAGCAACTGGGCAATATTGAGCGAGAACGCCGGCTCACTCCAGCTGCCTTTGACATCAATCGGCACAGTCAGATCGGCGACTTCATCAATATCTTTACCGCCCTGCCCTTTACTGGTGGCAACCACAGAGGTATTTACCGCAAAGTCGATCGTTTCATCGACTAGGCTGGTCGAGCCATTGCCGTTGATACGCAGCAATGGCGAATCGATATCAAGGTTATTGGTTGAAGCGACCCCTTTACCCAAGTTGATAGTCGAAGACATCGCTGAAAAGTCCGTCTTCTTCTCTTCCTTGACGTACTCTGCCTTTTGCCCCTTCAAGGTCGCACGGGCTTCACGGATCATCTCAGGAACATTGACGCCATATATCGCCCCGTCAGCAAAACGGATATCAATAGTACCGGCAATATTTTCACGGATACGCTTTTCAGCTAGGCCTGTACCTGAAACATTAACCGTGATGTCACCAGTGCCGGCCAAGGTATCATTTTGCGCGACGTCCACCAGCAAAGGTTGAACTTGTACGCCTTTGATCTGCTTGGTAACACGGTAAGTGGGCAACTTACCGTTAGCATCGATTTTGGCTGTGCTGTGGATAGTGCCTTGGTAAAGCTTGGCATCAAGGCCGCTCAAATCAAACACACCATTTTTCACCGTCATCGCCAATGTCACATCACTCAAATGAGCGTTCGCAGCTTTGAATTGGCCAACCGTAAGTTTACCGGCCAGATCGAGTGTTTTCAGCACACTCAGATCAGGCTCTTGGCCTTTTTCCTTATCATTTGTAGCACTTGAATTATTTCCGGCTGCACCTGCTTGCTGCACCTCTCCATCACTGGCCTGAGATGGAGCACTCTCACTCCCTGTTCCAAGGAAAGCATCAACATCGATGTTGTCTGAAGACAAATCAAAGCGGATCACTGGGATATCAGCCGACTGGAAAGAAGCATTACCGGCCAGAGCCAGTTCATCCACTGTCGCCTTGAGTGAAGGTAGCTCTGCCAACCCATTGTCTAAATGGTATTTGGCATCGGCCTCTAGGCCAATTTTCATTTCAGGGCGTGGTAGGCTGGCACCTTTGGCATCAACACTCACCTTGGCGGCTTTCAAGTCAATGACTTTAACCGCTTCATCCACCATTAACTGGGTAGAACCCTGGGTGTTGAAGCTCAAGTCCGGCACCTGGCCTTCAATAGCAAAATCAATCGTTGACCACTCACCCAATTTGAAACTATCCAGCGAGATATTGGCATTGCGGATATCATTGGCCGCATCTTTTGCGCTGGCCTTCAACGACAAGGCTTTAAGCTCTGCGCCATCAAGCGCCTTGGCAATTAACAGCTCTGTCTGGCCTTCCGCACTGAAGCTCAGCTCGCCAGCTTTACCGGCAATATTGAACTTGGCGGCAGTCCACTCTCCCGGCGCAAATTGGTCGAGGGAGAAATCAAGGCGCTCAACTTCCGTCTGGCTACCCGCTTTATGATCAATAATCAGCGCGCTAGCATTGTTAATTTCAACGCCAGCCAAGGTTATCTGCCATGCTTGTTGCTCGGTTTGAGAGCCAGCTTGTTCCGCCTCTAACGATGTTGACTCGGTCGCAGATTGGTCTGCGTTATCACCAGCCTTATCTTGGCCCGAAAGACCATCTAGGTTGCTGACGCCATTTTCAAGTGTTTGAATAAACACTCGGCCACCCAGCAAACTGACATTACCAATTTCCAATTGCTGGGAGAATAACGGCATGACAGAGACGGACAGCTCCGCCTGTTCGAACTGGGCAAGGTTTGGCTCGGCAAAACCTTGCGGATTACGAAATTCTGTTTTGCCAATGTCAAACCCGATACTCGGGAAGAAGCGCCAACTGATATCGCCGTCAATCACCAAATCACGGCCAGTTGCTTTTTTCACCTGCTCGGCAATCATCGGCTTGAACTGGTTGGGATCAACCAGTGCCACCAAGGCCGCGATACCTACAACCGCAACGACGATAATCGCCAGCAAAGCCATTATTATTTTTTTCATTACATCCCCATCTTTTCATCCATGCCCATCAATCGAGCCTAGCGCAAAGTACTCTGATCCCATTGTGGCATATAGCCCATGGACTTCAAATAGATAGAGTGTATAGCCAAAGATGGGTTCCTTTGTATTACCTAGGTAAAAGTTTTCGCTAGGTAACAGTTTTCACTAGGTAAAAAAATAGGCAGCGTAGTGCTGCCTATTTTTATATTCACTAGTCATGTCTGACGTTAAGCACGTAGCAACTTGGCAATGTGTGCTTTTAGTACGTCAATCGCGATACGGTTTTTACCGCCACGAGGGACAATGATGTCTGCGTACTGCTTCGATGGCTCGATGAACTGCATGAACATCGGACGAACAGTCTTCTGGTACTGCTCAAGAACAGATTCCATGGTACGGTCACGCTCTGCAACATCACGCTGAAGACGGCGCAGCAGACAGATATCTAGCGGCGTGTCCATAAATACACTGGCGTGCATGATTTCACGCAGGCGAGGATCAGTCAGCAGCAGGATACCTTCCAGGATGATCACCTTCTTCGGTGTCAGCGTGGTGGTTTCAGTCATACGCGTGTGTTCGCTGTAGCTGTACTGAGGCACTTCCACCGCTTCACCGCGGATCAACTGCTCAAGGTGGTCACAAAGTAGGTCGTGATCCAAGGCATTTGGGTGGTCGTAGTTGGTCTTTACCCTTTCATCCATGCTTAGGTGGCTTTGATCGTTGTAGTAGCAATCTTCCGTGATAACACCGATCTGATGATCGCCTACTTTTTCTTTTAGCTCTTTATAAACTGTGCTGGCAATCAGACTTTTACCGGATGCAGAGGCACCTGCAATACCGATAATAACGCATTGGTGAGAGTGTTCAGACATATCAGAAAGCACCTGTAAAACAACGTGGCGTAGTGGACAAACCGTAACAAAAAGCCCACGTCCCATCACTCACTGTGTCGGGAAGTGGCTCAAATAGGCATAAATAAACCGCCTGATTATAGGCAGATGTAGGGGCAGATGCCAGTAAAAAAGCGGCATCTGCCACGTTTGCTCAGAAACTCTGCAAGTTTGACCAAAGCAATGGTTTACATTGTACGAATTGTGATCTGCTCAGCTACCGGTGTACCTTGCCAATAGAGGCGACTCGCCACCGAACCGGCTAGCTGGATGTATGCTTGCGCCTGCTCAGAATCAGGTGATGCCGCCACTGTCGGCTTACCGTTGTCGATATCTTCGCGAATTTTGATATGCAATGGCAATTGTGCCAACAGCGGAACCGCATACTCCTGGGCCATGCGTTCTGCCCCACCCGTGCCGAAAATAGGTTCATGATGACCACAGTTGCTACAGATGTGATAACTCATGTTCTCAACAACACCGAGAACAGGCACGTCGACCTTGTTGAACATGCTGACCCCTTTGATAGCATCAGCCAAGGCCAGATCTTGAGGTGTAGTCACAACGACCGCCCCGGTAACGGGGATCTGCTGCGCCAGTGTTAGCTGGATATCACCGGTACCCGGTGGCATATCGATAACCAGATAGTCCAGATCCGGCCACCAGGTCTCGGCAATAATCTGGGATAGCGCTTTTGAAGCCATCGGACCGCGCCAAATGGTCGCGCTGTCAGCGGGCACCAAATATCCGACTGAGTTGGTATATAGGCCGCATGACTCAATCGGCATCATCATTTTACCGTCCGGTGACTGGGGTTTCTCATCGACGGTTCCCAGCATCATTGGCACAGATGGGCCATAGATATCGGCATCCAACAGGCCGACTTTGGCCCCTTGAGCTTGCAAACCTAACGCAAGGTTAACCGATGTGGTCGATTTACCCACCCCGCCTTTGGCCGAGCTCACCACAACAATATTCTTTACACCGTTGAGCGATTGCTTATCACCGGCAGCCAATGGCGCCACACGGCAGGAAATATCGAAATGGATGTCACTGGCAATATGATGAAGCTGCTGCTGGGTAATGATCCATTGCTCTAAAAGCTCTGCAACTTGGCTGGCGGCAAAAGGAAACGTCACCGATATTTTACCGTCAGCCGACACCGACACCACATTGGTCGTCTCGGCCCACTCTTCGTGTAACCAAGGGTGTTCAAACTGGTTCAACCAACGGCAAATATCTGCCACGCTTTCGAAACGGGTAATTGAGTCATTGCTCATGATCTTTTAGCGCTCCACATTTATTGTTTACCTACATCCTAACACCGATGCTTATTTAGCGCCCCATTTTACCGTGATTTACAGCAGATCCTCCTAGGCAAGGTGCTATCCATCAGGTAGTATTTACAGCTACGTTTTTATTACCCATCACGAGCGAAATAAGACATTATGGCTGCAAATCCAAGAAAAATTCTGGTGACCTGCGCCCTACCGTACGCTAACGGTTCTATCCACTTGGGCCACATGCTTGAGCATGTACAAGCGGATATTTGGGTGCGCTATCAGCGCCTTCGCGGCAACGAAGTTCATTTCATCTGTGCAGACGATGCACACGGTACTCCAATCATGCTTAAGGCCCAGCAGATGGGTATGGAACCTGAGCAGATGATTGCCGAAGTGAGCAAAGAGCACCAGGCTGACTTTGCTGGCTTCGATATTAGCTTTGACAACTACCACAGCACGCACTCTGAAGAAAACCGCGAGCTGGCGTCATACGTCTACACCAAGCTAAAAGAAAACGGTTACATCACCAACCGTACTATTTCTCAGCTGTTTGACCCTGAGAAAGAAATGTTCCTACCGGACCGTTTCGTTAAAGGTACTTGCCCTAAGTGTAAGTCTGAAGATCAGTACGGCGACAACTGTGACAACTGTGGCGAAACCTACAGCCCAACTGAGTTGATCAACCCGAAATCTGCCGTTTCTGGCGCAACACCTGTAATGAAGGATTCTGAGCACTTCTTCTTCGACCTGCCTCAATTCGAAGGCATGCTGAAAGAGTGGACCAAGTCTGGTGCCCTTCAGGACGAAACCGCCAACAAGATGCAGGAGTGGTTCGAGTCTGGCCTACAGCAGTGGGACATCTCTCGTGACGCACCTTACTTCGGTTTTGAAATCCCTGGTGAAACTGGCAAGTACTTCTACGTGTGGCTAGATGCACCTATCGGTTACATGGGCTCATTCAAGAACCTTTGTGACAAGCGCGATGACCTGAACTTCGACGAGTTCTGGAACAAGGACAGCTCAACCGAGCTATACCACTTCATCGGTAAAGACATCGTTTACTTCCACAGCCTATTCTGGCCTGCAATGCTAGAAGGCGCGGGCTTCCGCAAGCCGGACAACGTATTCGTTCACGGCTACGTAACAGTAAACGGTGCCAAGATGTCTAAGTCTAAGGGTACCTTCATCAAAGCGGGTACATACCTAGAGCACCTAGACCCAGAATGCCTACGCTACTACTACGCAGCGAAGCTTAACAGCCGTATCGATGACCTGGACCTTAACCTTGAAGACTTCACCCAGCGCGTTAACAGCGACGTAGTGAACAAGATTGTTAACCTGGCATCACGTAACGCTGGCTTCATCGCCAAACGCTTCGAAGGTAAGCTGTCTGATAACTTTGCCGAGCCTGAGCTGTACGCTGAGTTCGTTGCTGCTGCTGATCGCATCGCAGAGCTATACGAAACTCGCGAGTTTAGCCGTGCAATCCGTGAAATCACGGCACTGGCTGACAAAGCTAACCAGTATGTTGACGAAAAAGCCCCTTGGGTTGTTGCTAAGCAAGAAGGCAAAGATCAGGAACTACAGGAAATCTGCTCAGTCGGTATCAACCTGTTCCGCGTTCTAATGACTTACCTGAAACCTGTTATGCCTCAGCTAGCTGAGCGTACGGAAGGCTTCCTCAACGAAACCCTGACTTGGGACGGCATTGCCCAGCCGCTAACTGGTCACGAAGTGACTAAGTTCAAGGCACTGTTCAACCGCATCGACGCTAAGAAAGTTGAAGCTATGGTTGAATCTTCAAAAGAAGATGCAGCCGCTGAAATGGCAGCAAAAGAAAAAGCAGAAGCGGCTAAGACCGAAACGGAGCTAAGCAAGGAGCCTATCGCAGACGAAATCGAGTTCGATGACTTTGCCAAGGTTGACCTGCGTATTGCCAAGATCGTTTCTTGCGAATCAGTGCCTAAGGCTAACAAGCTACTTAAGCTTGAGCTGGACCTAGGTGGCGAAACCCGTCAGGTATTTGCTGGTATCAAGTCGGCTTACAGCCCTGAAGACCTGATCGGCAAGCACACTGTAATGGTCGCTAACCTTAAGCCGCGCAAGATGAAGTTCGGCATGTCTGAAGGTATGGTACTGGCAGCTGGCCCTGGCGGTGAAGATCTTTGGATCCTTGAACCGCACGAAGGTGCCAAGCCTGGCATGCGCGTAATGTAATACGCCGGTCTTAACAGACACCAAAATTAAACCAGCTCAATAGAGCTGGTTTTTTTATGCCCGATAAAGACTCAATTTTTATTTCTGCGACGGAAGACAAGGCAAATCAATATATAGTTAATAACACCCTTTACGGATAAAACAGATTTTCAAACAGGACAACCTTACCTTCATTGTTCACCCAAGAGGGATACGCTGTGAATCGCGATAATGAAAACCTAAAGCACACACTGTCGAGTGCATTTACAGCTTCACTCATTCGCTTTTCCGTCATCGCTTTTATTGTTTTGGTATGTTTTTGGGCATTTTTACCCTTCCTGCCGATATTAATGTGGGCCCTCGTGCTTGCAATTGCACTCTACCCTGCCCGTTTGTTCTTGGAAGCTAAACTGGGTTGGTCTGCTGCAAAAATATCGACACTTATTGCGATTGTCGGTGTGTTATTGCTCGGCGTTCCTACCGCTATGGTGGGTAACTCCTTTGCATCTAAAATTTTCGGTGCTTACGAAGCTTATGAAACAGGCGCCCTGATCGTTCCATCCCCCACTGACAGTGTCAAAGAATGGCCATTAGTCGGTGATAAAATGCATGAAGCTTGGGGGGAAGCGGCTGCAGATTTACCTCAGTTCATAGAAAAGCGCCAACCTCAACTAAAGAGTTTGTCCACTTGGTTTGTCGACAGGGCGAGTGGCGCGGCGCAAAGTGTTTTCCTAATGATTGGGGCCATTATTATCGCCGGTATTATGCTGGCCTGGGCCGAGCCTGCCAGTCGCTCTATGCGACGGATCTTCATCAGTTTTTCCAACAACGAAATAGGCCCGGAGTTACATCAACTCACCACGGCGACACTTAGACAAGTTGCCATAGGAGTCATAGGTATTGCCTTCCTTACTGCTATGGTCTTTGGTGCGACCGTTGCACTTGCTGGTGTACCCGCAGCAGCGTTATTTACCTTAATTGCTTTGATGTTCGCCATTATGCAGCTACCTGTCACCATTGTGGCCCTTGTTGCTGTTGGGATCTTATGGTCAAGCGGGGAATCATCGGCCATACACAACACGATATTTTCAATCCTAATCATTGCAGCAAGTCTGGTTGACAACTTCCTGAAGCCAATGATTCTTGGTAGGGGGTTGGAAGTCCCGATGCCTGTTGTCTTGATTGGTGCGGTTGGCGGCATGATGTCAGGTGGCATATTAGGAATGTTTATTGGTGCTGCTTTTCTTTCTGCCGGATACCAAGTTTTCATGAAGTGGGTAGATTCAGAAAGCGATAGCGCGATTACTGACACAAAAAGCAACCAGCACAATAGTAATGAGTCGAATTCCTAGCACTTCAACGACACATTATTTTGTCAGTCCAAAACCTATTGCCTCCCGCAAAGGCAGTATTTGTCGAAAAAATCACCATGCGAAGGTTTTCAGCCCACACCATTTCATTAACTTTTTTTACATGTGTTAAAAGACAAAATAATGGTGATATCTAATTTTTCAGTTTTGAAAACTGCTAGGTAGATCGCAAAAAGAAAAAACAATTGCTGAAGCGCATTTTCACAGTGATATACGCAGATCAAATATAAACCATCATAATCAATTATTTAGCAAATTAACGCTTTATACCCCACAGCTATCGAATAAACCGATACCCATGATTTATCCGATAGATTGGCTCGAATATCCCGATGTGATTGAAATCATTTGTTACAATTTGACATCAATTGAAACAACAGATTAGTACCAAATGAACTACATCCGCATAACCTTAGTAACTGTGCTTTGGATTTTTTCCCTGCCTTGGATGGGCAGGTAATTCACAAGCGGGCAATAAATGAGCGCAAGTAATTAATAGTTCTCATTGAAACACTCATCCCCCAGGCAGTTATCAAGGTATTGTGATGCCACAGAGTCTATTACGTTACACCAACATACTCAGTATCGTTGGTGATTTGATCAGGGTAGAAGTACCCAACCTCTCCTCGAGCAATGCGAAGGCCAAGTACGGCGATCTTGCGATGATTGAGCAAAACGGCGAAAACTACTCGCTTGCCCAGATCATCAAAATCGACAATGAAGAAGTTTCCCTTCAGGTCTTTGCTGGTTGTAAGGGTCTATCGACCAATGCCGCCGTTTGCTTCCTTGACCAACCGATGCAGGTTACCTATTCACCAAACATCCTAGGTCGTATCTTTAACGGTGCCGGGCAACCCATTGACCATGGCCCCGAGCTAGAAACAGACCCTAAAGTCGAAATCGATGGACCTTCAGTCAACCCGGTCCGCCGTACACTGGCAACCCGTATGGTGCGTACCAACGTGCCGATGATCGATGTATTCAACACCTTGGTTGAATCACAGAAAATCCCAATTTTCTCTGTTGCCGGTGAGCCGTATAACAAATTCCTAGCACGTATCGCGATCCAGGCGGAAGCCGATGTCGTGGTCTTCGCTGGCATGGGGCTTATCTATGATGACTACCACTTCTTCAAAACCCAGTTTGAAGAGGCCGGTGTATCATCGCGTACCATCATGTTCGTCAACCAAGCCTCGGATCCAACCGTAGAGCGCTTGCTTGCGCCAGATATGGCCCTGTCAGTCGCCGAGCACTTTGCCGTTGACGAAAGCAAGAAGGTATTGGTATTGCTGACCGATATGACCTCCTATGCCGACGCCATGAAGGAAATCGGCGTTTCGATGGACAAGATCCCAGCCAACCGCGGCTACATGGGTGACCTGTACTCGCAACTTGCCAAACGCTACGAAAAAGCCTGTGACTACAAAGGGGCTGGCTCTGTCACCCTACTGGCAGTGACTACCATGCCGGGCAATGACGTAACCCACCCGGTTCCGGATAACACTGGCTATATCACAGAAGGGCAATTCTACCTCCACGATGGCGTCCTTGACCCATTCGGCTCCCTGTCCCGTCTTAAGCAGATGGTGGTAGGTAAAGAAACCCGTGAAGATCACAGCGCCATCATGAGCGTGATGATCCGCTTCTATTCCGACTCCGTTGAAGCCCAGCAGAAACAGGCTATGGCATTCGAACTGTCAGAGTATGACAAGAAGACGCTGAAATTCGGTAAGTACTTCAAGGACAACTTCATGACGCTAGATGTCGACATGAGCCTTGAAGATGCACTGGACTTTAGCTGGAAGATCCTCGCGGAATGTTTTGATCCGGAAGAAACCCTGATCAAAGACAGCCTGCTGGAAATGTACTGGCCTTATCCAGAGCAGTTGGATCTGGAAGCGGAAACAGCAGGGGAATAATCCATGGCAAAGGTAGCACTTAACAAAAGCTCGCTAAACAAGCAAAAGCGGAGTTTAAAAACTTACAACCGCTACCTGCCTGCGTTGGAACTGAAGCGTCAACAATTAATGCTGGAGCGTAAGAAAGCCGAGAGCGCTTTGCAACAAGCCAAACAGCGCGTCGCCGATTTGCGCGCCGTGGTTGAGCAAGCTATCCCGATGCTCGCGTGCAAGGAAATCAACGTCAACAACCTAGTCAAGGTCACTGACGTTAAGCTTGCCACCCAGAATATTGTTGGCTGCCGGGTCCCGGTCGTCGAGTCCATCGACGTTGAAGTGACCCCATACAGTTATCTTGCCCGCCCGCACTGGGTCGATAGTGTGGTACGTCAGCTGAAAGAAATGGTTCGTTTACGTGTTGAGCTGGCCGTTTACCAGCAGCGTTATGAATTGATCAGCGATGCCACCCGGATCACCAGCCAGCGTGTGAACTTGTTCTCGAAAGTACTGATCCCTGATACCCAAGAAAGTATCAAGCGGATTGGTATCTACCTATCAGACCAAGAACGCGCGGCTGTAATGAACGCCAAACTATCGAAGCAAAAAGTGCTGGCTCAGCAAAAGAAAACGCAGGGAGGCCAATCATGAGTATCAAACAGTTAAAACGGTTAACACTCGGTGGCCAAGCCTCTCGCCGGGAAGAGATCCTGATCGCTTTGCAGGCGCTGGGATGCATGCACCTCATTCCTCTTAGTCAGGATGATGCCGATGCCAACCATGCAATGGCGATGCAGCAACCTTCAGACGCCAGCGAGGCACTCGCCTGGCTGAGCCGCGTCGAGCGTCGGCGCCGCCCGGTCAAGGACAAGGATTTGGTTGATGTCGATGAATTGGTCGCACAGATTCTCGAGAACAAACGCCATATCCGTGAGCAGCAGGACAAGCGCGACTTGCTTAAGGAACGCCTGCAGTTGCTTCGCCCTTGGGGGGAGTTTGAACTGCCTGATATCAGCACAATCAAAAACTTGCGCTTCTGGTTTTACCTACTGCCATTGAAAAAGCTGTCTGCGATGTCAGACGTAGAACTACCTTGGCAAGAGGTGCACCGTGATCAGAAAAACGCCTATGTTGTCATTGTGTCTGAGTCCGAGCCCGATCCCGCGTTGCTTCCGATCGACCGTTCCCACATTGGTGGCAATAGCCTGTCCAAAGTCGAGGAACACCTCGAGATTGCCGAACAGCACCTTGAGGACTTGATGGCAGAGCGTGAAGCCCTGACCCGTTGGATCTACCCGCTGAGTCAATCACTGGCGGCGAGCCAAGACAAGGCAGAACTGCTGCTTGCTTCATCAGGTGTCCAGGACGAAGGCGAGTTCTTCCTTATTCAGGGGTGGATGCCTGCCGATGCCCAGGACGCAGTGATAGAAATGGCTGATGTCTATGGTTCTGCGGTGTTGTTCGAAGATCCCAAGGATGAGGACCAACCACCAACATTACTGGAAAACTCCGAGCTTACTGGGGGCGGTGCAGAAGCGATGGGCTTCTTCCAAACGCCTAACTACCGTGCCTGGGACCCAGGTAACCTGGTGTTCTATTCATTCTCATTGTTCTTCGCAATGATCATGAATGATGCCATGTACAGCGCCATCCTCGGCCTGATCATCTTGTTCTTCCGTGAAAAGTTTGATGCTTCAGAAGAAGGCAAACGACTGAAGAACATGGGCTTGTTCATGTCTGGGTTAGGTATTTTCTGGGGTGTGCTGGCAGGTAGTTACTTTGGTATTTCACCAAGCGAAGGCAGCTTCTGGGACTTCTTCCACATCATCGATATGAACGATTACAACGCCATGATGCGGCTTTCGGTCTTTATCGGTGTCATGCACCTGATCACCGCCAATGTGATGACGGCCTATATCAACCGTACCCACAAGCGGGCGTTTGCACCTCTTGGTTGGGCGGCCCTGATGTTTGGCGGCATGTTGATGTGGTTCGGTGTGACGGGTGCAGTCTGGAGTTGGTTCGGCAAAGGACTTGGCGGACTGTTGATGCTCGGTGGCGCTGGGCTTGTCTGTGTATATAGCAGCGACCGGCCAATCAACAGTCGCAAGGACATGGCATTGCGGGTACTCGATGGTGCCAAGGCGATTTACAACATTACCAGCGCCTTCGGTGACATCCTGAGCTACATGCGTTTGTTTGCGCTTGGCCTGTCAGGTGCATCGCTGGCAATGACCTTTAACTCACTTGCCGGCCAAGTTGTCGAAGCCCAGCCAGTCTCTGGGGTACTGTTTGGCGGCCTGATCTTATTGCTTGGCCATATCTTGAACTTCGCACTCTGTGTCATGAGTGGTGTGGTTCACGGTATGCGCCTGAACGTTATTGAATTTGTTAACTGGGGACTATCCGACGAAGGATACCCATTCAAAGCTTTTCGGAAGAAAGAGGATTAAAACATGGAACAATTTGTTATTGCACTTGGTTGGTTGGGCGCGTTCGCTCCTGTTGCACTGGGTGCTATTGGTTCAGCTATCGGCTGTTCGGTAGCCGGTCAGGCAGCCTGTGGTGCCATGCTGGATGTTGAATCTGGCTACGGTAAATACATCGGCCTGTCTGCCATGCCTTCCTCTCAGGTTATCTACGGTATCGTGATTATGTTCACCCTTGCCGGGATCGGTGTTGATGCAGAAACGGCTGGCGGCCTGTTCGGTGTTGGCCTGATGACAGGTCTAGCACTTCTTTTCTCTGCTATCTACCAGGGACAGGCGGTATCGGCAGCCATCAACGCTTCGAAGAACAAGCCTGAAGTATTCGGTCTTTCTATTGCTCCAGCGGCAATCGTAGAAGGCTTCTCAGTATTTGCTTTCGTATTTGCGCTAGTGATGGGTGCCAACATCGGCGCATAAGGAACAGACCATGCCAGTAGAAAATCAAAACACCACGCCTGTCTCGGCAGGGATCAAGCAACTGGTCGACACCCTCCGCCAAGAAGGTGTGGATGCCGGTAAAGAAGCAGCAGATCAAATCATTGCCGAAGCGCGAGAAGAAGCCTCAACGATTGTTGCAGAAGCGCGTGATAAAGCCGGCCTAATCCTGGGCAATGCCCGTAAGGAAGCGGACTTTATCTCAACCGCAGGTAAACAAGCGTTTGAAATGGCTAACCGTAACGCCATTTTAGAGCTGAAAGCGTTCTTGCAAGATGAATTTGCCAAGCAAATCCAAGCTACCGTCGGTACCCAGTTAACAGACGAAAAGCTACTGCAGCAGATGATCCTCGAAGTCGCAGGCCGCAGCGCTATCAAATCCGATGAGCCTGTTGAAGTTATCTTGCCGACCCGTGTTGTGGGTGTGAATGATTTGAGTGCCAACCCTGAAGAGCTTAAGGAAGGTACCCTGATCCACTTCGCGGTGGCGCAAGCCGCTGAAATGCTGCGTGAAGGGGTCACTTTCAATGTCAATGAAGATAACAAGAACGCCGTTGTGTTCCGCTTGAAAGATAAAGATATCGAAGTGGCGCTGTCGGATGAAACCGTTACCCAGATGATGCTAAACCATCTCCAGCCACGTTTCCGCGCGTTGTTGGAAGGTATCGTCAAGTAATATAGAAGAGGCAGGCTTGCCCTGCCTCTCCTTTAACAAGGAACGTATATGTCTGATAAAGCATATCATAGCTTGTTGACGTCACTGCCGCATATCGATTCGCTGTTTAACAGTAAAATCACGCCGATCTCGCGTTACCAGTTGGAACGCCGATTGAGTGCACTCACCTTTGATGAGCGTAAGCACCTCAACATGATTGAGCAACTCATGCATTGGGATCGCACCAAGGATGATGCCGATGATGCCGAGCTGATCAAATTCGCCACCCGTGCGCGCAGTGAAGTCAAAAGCAAAGTACTTCGCGATCTGATTGATTGGCGCCTGGATATGCGAACGGTTGTTGCAGCCCTGCGCCGCAAAAAAGCTGGGGAAAAAGCACCTTCTGGCCCTCGCTGGAGTTTCGGTACGCGCTATGAGTTCATCCGCCGTAATTGGAATGTGCCCTACTTTAACTTGCAGTTCGCTTTTCCATGGCTGCCGGATGTTGCCCGGTACATGGAGCACGATCAAAGCCTCGAGCTTGAAAAAGCCTTATTAGAAGCGGTTTGGGAAGAACTTGATCGCATCAGTACCAAAGAGCGCTTTAGTTTCGAAGCTGTTGTTATTTATCTCTTGCGCTGGAATCTGGTATTCCGCTGGACCACCTACAACAGCGAGATTGCCATCGAGCGATTCGACCAACTGGTAGAAAATGCACTGGGCGAGTTCGCCAGTGATCTACCGCATTAATTTTGAAAACAGGTTGTTCAATGAGCACAGAATTAATCAATAAAACGCCGACAGCCCACGTTACGGCTGTCATTGGCGACACGCTGACCATTCGCCTCAACGATGGGGAAAAAGGTCAACTGGTAAAAAATGAAGTCGTTTATGTACTGCCAAGCCGCAAGCAGACCGATGGCCTTGATGAAATGCTAATGGCAGAAATCTTGCGTGTTCGCGGTGATTCCGCCGACATCCAGGTTTATGAAGACACCCGGGGTGTTGCTGTCGGTGACAGCATCATCCAAACCGGCGAAATGCTCAGCCTCGACTTGGGTCCGGGTATCTTGGCGCAAATCTATGATGGCCTGCAAAATCCACTAGAGCGTCTGGCACAGATCCACGGTAAATTCCTTAAACGCGGTGTGCAGGTTGATGCCCTAGATAAAGCAGAAACCTGGGCCTTTACTGCCGTTGCCAAGAAAGGTGACAAACTCCGTGCCGGTCAATCGCTTGGTACAGTACAAGAAGGCCGTTTTACCCACCAGATCATGGTGCCCTTCTATATTAAAGGTGAAGTCGAAGTTACCTGGATCCAAGAAGGTAACTTTACCGTTGATACCGTCGTTGCCCACATTACCGATAACCGAGGTAAAGAGCATAACCTGACCATGGTCCAGAAGTGGCCAGTCCGCCAGTCTATCGCCAACACCCTGACCAAAAACGGCGGAAAGACCCAGCGTAAATTCCCGAATGAGCCACTGGTTACAACAACCCGTACCATTGATACTTTCTTCCCGATTGCCCGTGGCGGAACTGGCTGTGTACCGGGGCCATTCGGCTCAGGGAAAACGGTTCTTCAGCACGGTATCTCCCGTTACTGTGATGCCGACATTGTTATCGTGGTTGCCTGTGGTGAGCGTGCTGGTGAAGTAGTTGAAACCATTGAAGAATTCCCTCACCTACCGGATCCTAAACACGGCGGTACCCTGATTGACCGTACCGTGATCATCTGTAATACCTCGTCCATGCCGGTTGCTGCCCGCGAGGCCTCTATTTATACCGGCCTGACCCTGGGCGAGTACTACCGCCAGATGGGCTATAACGTCTTGCTATTGGCTGACTCAACGTCTCGTTGGGCACAGGCAATGCGTGAAACGTCGAACCGCCTAGAAGAGATCCCTGGCGAAGAAGGTTTCCCAGCGTACATGGACTCGGCTATCAAGGGCGTTTACGAGCGCTGTGGCGTGGTTGACAACGAAAACGGCACTGACGGCTCACTGACGATGATCGGTTCGGTTTCCCCTGCCGGCGGTAACTTCGAAGAGCCGGTCACACAGTCGACCCTAGGTACCGTTAAGACCTTCCTTGGCCTGTCGTATGACCGCGCCTACAAGCGCTTCTACCCGGCAATTGACCCGTTGATTTCCTGGTCACGTTACCTCGACCAGCTTGAAGACTGGTATGCCGAAAACCTAGGTCCTGAATGGGTACCAACAGTCAAGGAAATGAAAGCACTGCTATCGACCGGTGACAGCATCGGCCAGATGATGCAGGTAACCGGTGAGGAAGGTATTTCGCTCGAAGACTACGTCGTTTACCAGAAAGCACTGTTCCTTGACATGGTTTACCTACAGCAAGATGCCTTCGACGAGGTCGATGCGTCATGTAGTTTTGAGCGCCAGCAATTCATCTTTGCCAAGGTGGTGAAAGTCATCCGCACTGAATATGACTTTGCTGATAAAGCCGAAGCACGTAAGTACTTTACGGCCATGACGCGTTACTTCCGTAACTTCCATTACGCCAAAGACAATACTGCCGAGTACCACGATTACGTTTCACGTATCGACATGCTATTGGAAGATACCGTAACCACGGCAGCATAAGCTTTAAAATCATAAGCTTATATATAGCAACCAGCATATCTGTTATCAGATGGTGCTGGTTTGCTATACCCCAGACTTCATACCCTAAAAACACATTCGGGATAAATATATATTCCAATACAACCCGACCAAACACCCCACCCAAATTTTGGCTAAATATTAGAATTAACCACTACCCGACAACCCTTTTCGCAGCGAATTTAACCTTCTCGTCACACCTAATCCTTTCTAGGCATTCAACCCCATGAAATCCTACAAAAGCGAATGTTAACAGTGGCTTTCCCTGACACCTAAAATCAGGTGTAAACTCGGCGAAACCTTAGCATATTTTCGCTCAAATCGATTTATCAGCACAAAAAACGGCCAAAAACTGCCGAGTGCGTTAAAATTCAGTTAATAAATATGTTTTCGGAATATCGTACTGTCTAAAAAAGTGTGATCTGAAACATATCTTTGATTATTGCACGGCATTTTACTTCGCTTTAACACGTGAAGTGCTGTTAACCTGCTCCGCGCTCTGGTGAAAGATTTTCAGAGTGAATAATTATAAGGAGTGTTTTATTCATGCAAGCACAAAAGAAAAAAATGTCCCTGACCGGCCGCGTTATCCTGGGTATGGTTCTGGGCATCTTGACAGGATTCATTATTCGTTCACTTTTTGCTGAATCATCTTTTGTCCACGAATATATTGTGAATGGCCTGTTCGAGGTTGGCGGTGCAATCTTCATCGCAAGCTTGAAGATGCTAGTCGTGCCATTGGTATTTGTCTCGCTGGTATGCGGTACAAGTACACTTAAAGACATCAGCACACTGGGCCGCCTAGGCGGTAAAACGTTGGCGTTCTACCTAACTACGACCGCAATTGCCATCACACTGGCACTGGTCATGGGTAACGTGTTCAAGCCAGGTGCAGGCGCAGACCTTTCTGCCGCAACCACTTTTGCTTCTAGAGAAGCGCCGTCACTGGGCCAGGTCATTATCGACATGTTCCCGACCAACCCAATCAGCTCGATGGCTAACGGTAACACGCTGCAAATCATCGTGTTCGCTATCCTGTTCGGTATTGCTATCAGTGCTGCGGGTAAGCCGGGCGAGCGTATTGCCGGTATCTTCGCTGATCTGAACGAAGTGATCATGAAGTTGGTTGCCCTGCTGATGAACATCGCCCCATTCGGTGTATTCTTCCTGATGGCAAAACTGTTCACAGGCCTAGGTCTTGATGCGATTTTCAACCTATTCGGTTACTTCCTGGTACTGACTTGTACCCTGCTGCTGCACGGTATCGTTGTTTACGGTTCACTGTTCAAGATCTTCACCGGTTTGAGCCCGAAACTGTTCCTGAAGAAGATGGAAGACGCGATCATGTTCGCTTTCTCAACGGCTTCTTCAAACGCGACTATTCCAGTCACCATGGAAACAGCGACCAAACGTCTTGGTGTTAAGAACCGTATCGCCTCATTCACTGTACCGCTAGGCGCAACCATCAACATGGATGGTACTGCGATTATGCAAGGCGTGGCGACGGCCTTCATTGCCCAGGCATTTAACATCGACCTGACCATGGGTGATTACCTAATGGTCATTGCAACGGCAACCCTGGCTTCGATCGGTACTGCTGGTGTACCAGGTGTGGGCCTAATCATGCTGGCAATGGTATTGAACCAGGTTGGCCTGCCAGTTGAAGGTATCGCTATTATCATGGGTGTTGACCGTCTGCTGGATATGATCCGTACTGCAGTTAACATCACGGGTGACAGCTGTGTAACCTGTATCGTTGCGAAATCTGAAGGTGAGATGGATATCGACCGCTTCAACGACCCGCATGCGGGTGAGAAAGAAGAAGAAGTCCACCTACACCCGATTTCAAACTCTTAAGCAACGGGTAACAATTTCCCCCTAATTCAAGGCTCCCAACAGGGAGCCTTTTTTATTACAAGTTGCTGACTATAGCTCTCCCCCTAAGCTTTTCAGGTACGGCTTCACCGGTATCAGCTTCTGCACCAAGATATGACATTCCTGCACCACCACTGCACCATTATCGACCTCGTCTTATAGACCCAGCGAACACACCAATATAAGCCATTGATAATTAAAGATTAAATATTTCCGTCATCTGAACCATCATGGAATAATGCTTGCAGCTTTACTAACCAGAACCGGACTCGTGTGTTTAGGGAGGCTGCATGCTCTACTTTATTCTTACCCTCTGCCTAGTCGGCATAGCGCTTGGTACCGTCATCATTCGCTCCCGCCAGCAACGCGATATACTGCAAAGCCGTTTTAACCAAATTATCGGCCTGCGCCAGCTCATCCACTTACTGCGTTTCCATCGCCGCCAGTCACACCAAGCCCTGAAAAGCGTTCCACCGCGTTCGGAGAGCCTTAGTGAATCTATTGCGATCAAGACCTTGATCCATAGCTTGATCAACCAGGCAGAAACCGCCAATAAACCGATGTACCGTATTCTCGACAAACAGCTGGGAACGATTTTGGATGAGTGGCCAAGATATTCTGTCCAGCGCAACCAATCCACCCATGGCAAAGCGATCCGCCATGTTCTCTATCTCATTGACGATACCCTAACCCAGTGCTTGATCACCTCAGAGAAAGAAGATTTATTCAAACACTACCAAGGTACGTGGCCTGTGATGCTCAATGCCATAGACAGCCTGAGCCGGTTCCGTTACGCGATTGAGAATTACAAGATGGGTAGTGATGTAATGGCTAGGGAGCTTGGGCTCCACGCCCAGATCCTCAAACGTAGAATGGCACAACTGCATTTACCGGATGATCCTGCCGTGCCGCCGCTCATCATTGATAATTTGTTTATCCAGTATGAAAATATCGATTTAAACGCCCACGATAAGGAATTGGTCAAATACCACCTCTACCAGTTCTCGCTGGAAGCGTCAGATACCTTGTTCCACTTATTTGATTTAGTGCTTAGCCATATCGGGGCAGAGCTGTCGATTAAGTTGCCGGAGTTGGCAGCAAGGGAAGATAAAAAGGTCGTGCAAATAATTGCCCGGTACTAAGACCGGGCAATGGGGAGAGGAGCAGTTTGTTTTTTCTAGCCTAGGGCTTTAGAAAATTAGGTGTGCAATCGCAACGATAATCGGCAGTGTCACTAGTGTACGCAGAACGAAGATTGCAACCAATTCAAGGAAGTTAATTGGCACCTTGCTGCTAAGGATAACCGAGCCTGTTTCTGACATGAAAATCAGCTGGGTAACAGATAGTGCTGCTACAACAAACTTGGTCAGCTCAGCGTTGATGCTAGAGGCTGCAATAATTGACGGTACATACATGTCGGTGAAACCTACCAGCATGGTCTGCGCTGCCGCTTGTGCCTCAGCCACGTTAAGTAGCTCTAGTAGTGGAACAAATGGAGCGCCAAGTAGCGAGAACAGAGGAGTCGTTTCAGCAACAACCAGGCCAAGTGTACCGATTGCCATCACCACTGGCAGGACACCAATCACCATATCCAGCGCGTTGTGGAAACCCTCTTTGGCTACCGAGCCAAGGCTTTTCACTTTATCAGCACGCTGCAGGGCTAGGTCCATACCAAAACTCATGGCTGACTGGCCTTCAGGTACCAGCTCGTCATCACGGTTAGGTGCAGTACCATCGATATAGACATCTTTTTTGTATGACAGTGGCGGCAGGAACTGAATCACCATGGCTGCAACTACGCCTGACAAACAAATCGCAGCATAGAAAGGCACGAAGTAATTCTGCAGGCCAACCTGGGTCAGTACCACCAGCGAGAAAGAAATACCAACCGGTGAGAACATGGTCGCAACAACAGCAGCTTCACGGGCTGTGTACTTTTTCTGCTCGTACTGCTTACTGGTCAAGATTACCCCAACCGTACCGTCACCCAACCAAGATGAAATACAGTCAATCGCAGCGCGGCCCGGTAACCTGAATACAGGACGCATGAACTTACTCAGCAAGGTACCTAGCAGCTCCAGCAGGCCGAAATTAAGCAGTAGCGGCAGTAGCAAACCGGCAAAGATGAAAGTGACAAACAAGGAAGGCAACAGATCATGCAACACCAAACCACCGGTATTTTCATTCCAGAACATTTCTGGGCCTACCTGGTGAAGTGCCGCCAAAGTAAATACTGCACCCAAGGTACGAATAACCAACCAAGTCGGACTCAGTAGGAAAAGGCGAGTTAGCAAAGGAGATTGAGTTACAAAAGTAGGCTTTGCCACACTTGCCAATACTGAAACAGCAGCAGACAAACAGATCACCGCCGTCACCAACGGCAGGATAGCGTCACCCAGCACAGCCTTGAAGCCTTTAGCCATAAGGGCTAACGGGAAGGTAAAGTCACCGTTGACGGTCAGCGGCGCCAAGAAGAAGAACAAGCCCAGTATCGATGGAATGGCGAACATCAGCACATTCCTGCTGGTCTTGTGGTTGTTTTGCGCTAAAAGGGTATCTGTCATTCTACTGCTTCCTGAATGATTACACTTTCAATAAAAGTGAATAATTTCTCAATAGCGCGATTATATCGATATATCTTTCAGAGACAAGCCCAAACAGCAAAAAAAATCACATTTAGAGAATATAAATTCACACTTAATACTAAAAAAAGCCCGCTAAGATAGCGGGCCGAATAGGAACTAGCAAACAAACACTAACAATGAAAATCAATTACCCGGTTTCTCCGCCTCGCTGCCAATTAGCCTCTATCCAGTGGCTAATGTGCTGCGCCACATCATGCGGGCGCTCCATCGTGGCTAAATGGCCGCAATCATTGAGTATGTGCAAGCTTACTTGCGGGATATGCTCTGCCATTTTCAAGTGGTTCGACACCGGACATAAGGCATCGTCCCTGCCGCAGATGACCAAACTCGGCACCCGGATATCCGCCAGCATAGGTCTGGCATCTGGCCGGGTTGCCAATGCCTTGGCATGGGCGATGAAAGCTTCGATACCGATGTTGTCGGCCATACCGCATATCGAGTCAGTCAAGGTTACATCCGCCATACGGCTTGGATGGATAAGGACAGGGAGCAAAACCTCTCGCGTAATGGCAGAAAATTCACCGGCTATTGCACGGTCCACCAATGCATCGCGTTTCTCGGTTACGGCAGGCATCTCGTCGGCGGCGTTGGTATCAATCAACACCAACCCCTTTACCCTTTCCGGCGCCTGACGATAGACTTCGAAAGCCAGTATCCCTCCCATCGACAAGCCACCGAGGATGAAGCTCTCCGGTGCCTCTTCCAATACCTTGTTGGCGAGCGCCTGCATAGAATCGACCACATCCAGGCTGGCACACTCGGGAGCGACCTGCTTCGGCAAAAGAGCATTGACCGGCTCAAAAAGTTGCTGGTCGCACAGCAAACCGGGTAACCACAATAGCGGGAGGGATTGGTTCATCACAATACCTCTGGCTTTTCTGGTTGGTCACTACCAAGAATGCAGTAGGTAAAACTTTCGCCGCGGACATTGGCAAGGCTGATTGCTGCACCAACAGGGACATTGAGGACATCACCGGTGGTCAACAATACTGTGGCTGACTCCCCCTGATGGCTGATTTCTACCTCGGTATCACCGCTGAAGTTAATCAGTACCTGCTTCTCCTTGCGGGTATGCATAGGTAGCTTGGCCTGATTTTCCAGCTTATAAGCCTGAATACTGACATCGTCATGGCTTTTGACCTGATAGTCGTAGTTAGCAAGAGGACTGCCGGTCAGGGCAAATTGTTGATACTCCACGCCGGCAAAATCATTCGCCACAGGGCGGTAGTCCTTCTGCAGGGCTACAAACGGCATCATCTGCTCTGTGGTATAGGTGTCAAACTGCTGCATTTGCTGTTCGGTCAGCAATGGCATCAATTCATCTTCGGTCGGGACCTCATCACCTGCCTGGGTATCTGCTAGGCTACCATCAGCGCGTAGGTATAAACCGTGGCCCTGGCTATTCTTGATGACTTGGGGATGCCAAATGACACCGCCGCCCGAATCATCCCCGCCCAGCACGGAATACATAAAGCCATAATCGCGGCCGACAACTTCAAAGCCGCGGAACAGGTTGGTCGGGATAGAAATCACATCGCCTTTGGACAATACCGCATCATGCTCGCCATCATTGCCCCAGTAGAGGCGGAACTGGCCCTTGAACACCACAAACAATTCAGCCGTGCGGTGGGAATGAAGGGAGTTTTTGATCCCCGGCGGCTGGCCTGCTGCTCCAATATTGAAGCCAGCGGTATCTCGGATATGCACGTGCTGGCGGCTGCTTTCGGCTACACCGGCCCCAATAATACAAAAATTATCTTTCAGGTGGCTGCCCGGCGTGCGCGCATCGATAAACGCACTGGTACCCGGGATCAATTCCATGTAACGGACAAGTTGTTGATTAATTTCTTGTTGTAAGTTCATTTTCCATATCCTTTTGGTAACAGAGAGGATAGCTTGCAATTGAGCACCCGCTCCCACGCTAGGCTCCCAGCGGGCGGCCACCATCTACCGCCAGTGTCGTACCGGTAGAAAACGTCATTTGCTCGGCAGCCACGACAACGGCTTTTGCCACTTCCTCTGCATTGGCCAGCCTTTTCAGCGGTGTTGATTGCTCTTGCTGGTCACGCCACTCACTATCCAGCCCTTTGACAAACTCGGTATCGACCAAGCCCGGTGCAACCGCAAGTACGCGAATATCGGGGGCCAAAGCCCGTGCCAGTGAACGGGTCATGTTTTCAACAGCAGCCTTGCTGGCACAGTAGGCAATATTGCTGCCCATCGCCGTCTGCGCGGCTATAGAGGTAATATTGACCACACAACCGTTCTTGCCTTCCAGCAAAGGGCGCATGGCGCGGACCATGGCAAACGGGGCTCGGACATTGACTTCGAAGATCTGGTCGATAAGCTCGTCTGTCAACGAGACCAAATCATCGTGGGCCACATACTGCGTAGTCCCGGCACAGTTGACCAGCAGATCCAGCCCCTGCCCGTCAGCCGCCAGTTGGTCAGCCAAAGATTGAATGCTTTGGCTATCGGACACATCGAGTTTGCAACTACGATGCCCCTGACCTGCCATGCCGGCAAGCACCTGGTTGGCCGCCTCGGCATTGGCATTGAAGGTAAGGATAACTTGGTAACCTGATTGGGCGAGGTGCTGGCTGATGGCGGCCCCCAGGCCGCCACTCCCACCCGTTACCAGAGCGAGTTTGCTCATGACAACGCGCCCTCCTCGTCCAGTTTCTTGTATCGGCGGACACGGATATCTGCTTGCTCTTTATGGCCGGCAAAACCTTCCAGTGCACATAGACGCGAGCAGTATTCACCGACTTTCAGCGAAGCCTCTGCCGTTACGCGCTGGTAGGTACAGGTCTTGATGAACTTACCAACCCATAGGCCGCCGGTATAACGAGCCGCTTTCTTGGTCGGAAGGGTATGGTTGGTACCGATACACTTGTCACCGTAGGAAACATTGGTTTCACGTCCCAGGAACAGCGCACCGTAGTTAGTCATATTCTCAAGGAAGTACTGTGGGTCGCGGGTCATTACCTGGACGTGCTCGGAAGCAATATCATCAGCAACTTCCACCATTTCTTCGTAGCTGTCACAGACAATCACCTGGCCGTAATCATCCCACGCCTTACCAGCCACTTCCGCTGTCGGCAAGATTGTCAGCTGACGCTCGATCTCTTTGATGGTCTCAATGGCAAACTGCTCTGAGTTTGTCAAAAGGACCGCAGGAGAGTTGTAGCCGTGCTCAGCTTGGCCTAGTAGATCAGCGGCAGCCAGTTCAGGGTCACAACCTTGCTCATCTGCAATAACCAATGTTTCGGTTGGACCTGCAAACAAGTCGATACCCACTCGGCCAAACAGTTGGCGCTTAGCTTCGGCAACAAAGGCGTTACCAGGGCCGACAATCATATCAACAGGCAGGATTGATTCGGTTCCCAAGGCCATTGCACCAACGGCCTGAACACCACCAAAGCAATAGATTTCATCGGCTCCGGCCATCGCCATTGCGGCTACAATGGCAGGGTTCGGCTCACCGTTGAATGGAGGAGCACAGGCAATAACACGTTTAACACCGGCAACTTTGGCAGTCAGGACACTCATGTGTGCAGAAGCAACCAGCGGGTACTTACCGCCAGGGATGTAACAGCCAACACTGTTTACCGGTACGTTCTTGTGGCCCAGCACAACACCCGGCAGCGTTTCGACTTCAACATCTTTCATTGAATCACGCTGGATCTGGGCAAAGTTGCGGACCTGCTCTTGGGCAAACTCGATATCATGGCGCGTCGCATCGTCCAGGCTATCGATACAGGCCTGGATTTGCTCCTCTGACAGGCGGAACTGGGCTGGTGACCAGTTATCAAATTTTTCCGATAACTCACGCACAGCGCTGTCGCCACGCTGTTGGATATCCCCAAGGATCCCCTCAACGATACCGCGTACCTTTGCGTCATTGGATGCTGAAACTTCTTCTGTGATGCCTTCTTTCAGAAAACGAGCCATGTATGTTTCTCCTTGCTTCAGTTTTGATTACGTATGCATTGTTATGAAAAATTTTTTTATCGTTCTGACTTTATTCCAGCTGGTTGGATAGGACTAAACAACCAAATGACTACGAATGCAAAATACATTAAACAAAAAATTTACAACAAGCAAACAAAAACATCACCAAACCAAAGATATTTTTTATCCTACTGATTTAACTGAATTTAAGTTAATCACTCCAGATCGTAGGCAGTTATAACCAGCGCTATTGACCCGATTAAGTCGATGTTTTCACCTCACCATTGTTGCCAAAAAGTTAATTTAAGGATATTTATCTTGCATACCTTTCCAATACAAAAACCAAGTAACAAGGAACCGTTATGCGCTTTTCATCACAACTTCAACAACCCGTACAACTTGGGACTTTCGTTAAAACCCCGCATCCCCATATCATTGAAGTATTAGCTCTAGCCGAGCTGGATTTCCTGATCTTGGATGCCGAGCATTCGCCTTATGACAGGGCTTCCTTGGATCTCTGCATCATGACCGCACGGTTATCAGGACTACCGGCACTTGTCAGGATCCCGGATGCGGCACCGTCAACCATACTCAATGCCCTGGACTGCGGGGCAACAGGTATCCAGGTGCCCCATGTATGCTCTGCCAGCCAAGCCGAGGAAATCGTCAAGCGCAGCCACTACGGTGAAAATGGTCGTGGCTATGCCGGCTCAACCCGTGCAGCCAACTATGCGACCAAGCCGATGGCCGAACACCTTGCTACGAGTAAAACAGCCACCACTGTTGTTGCCCAGATAGAGGACCCTGAAGGTGTCGATAATGTCGATGCTATTGCAGCCGTCGAGGGTATCGATGCCTTGTTCATCGGCCAGGTCGACCTTGCCGTAGCCTATGGGGCTCCCTCGGTTCAAGCCGATGTGGTAAGGGACGCCAGTTTGAAAGTCATTGAGGCCGCCAAGCGAAACAACAAACCGGTAGGCATGTTCGTCGCTGATGCCAGTCAAATTTCTGCTTGGAAAGAGGCCGGGGTCTCTTTCTTTGGCCTGGCGTCTGAGCATAAAATGATTATTGATGGATTTAACCGACAGCGCGCCGCCTTGTAAGGCGCGAAGTTTACACTAAGGAGGTCGTTATCAAGGCCAAAGTCACCTCGGTCGATGTTGCCAAAATGCTGGGCGTTTCCCAATCTACGGTATCAAGGGCATTCAACCCCAAGGCCAGTATTAGCGAAAAGAAACGCCAGATGGTGCTCGATGCGGCAAACAAGCTGGGTTATACACCCAATGCCATCGCAAGAAGCCTGATCTCCAATCGTTCCGGGTTGGTTGCCATCGCCCTCGATAGCGAGAGCAACCCGATGTACGATTTGCAGACCCGCAAATTGGCCAGTGCCATCCAAAAACGCGGCGGGCAGGTTGTACTCTGCCCGATCGACAAGGATGATCTGGATTTGGCCATTTCCCGTGCCATCGAATATCAGGTCGATGGCCTGATCATTGCCACCAGCCGCCTGACAAGCCGGGCATTTGCCCAGTGTGAAAAATTCGGCGTCCATTTGTGCCTGATCAACCGCTACATAGAAGGGGTAACCGCCAACAGTGTTGGCTTGGACAACCTCCATGCCGGTATCCAGGCTGCCGATTACCTACACGGCAAAGGGTTCGAGCGGATGATATACATCAGCGGTGATGCAGGGTCGATGACCAGTGAGGAACGCTGGAAGGGATTCTCCAAGCGGCTAAGTGAGCTTGGCCTACCGGCCCCCGATTACATCCAGTGCCAGTATAACTTCGAGTCAGGCCTCGCCGCAGCCAGCGAGATCCTTGCCAAGCCCCACCAGCCCCAAGCTATCTTCTGCGCCAACGATATCCTCGCCCTCGGGGTAATTGACGGCCTTCGCCAGGCTGGTAAGGCAGTCCCTGGGGACTATGCCGTAATGGGAGTCGACGACATCCCGATGGCAAGTTGGCCGGGCTATAGCCTGACAACCATCGCCCAGCCGCTGGATCAGATCACCCAACTTGCCGTCGATGATTTGCTCTCGCGTATCCAGCAAGAGCAAGAAGCGAGCGGCGAGTACCTGATGCGCCAGGGTGTGGTCATCGAACGAAGCAGTACCCTAGCCTAAGCCCCTTGCTAAACCCTACCCAAACCAGCGTGTCATGCGCTGGTTTTTCTTTGCCTCAGCAAAAGCCACATCACACCTCGCTACATTTATGTTAAATAAATGTTGACTTTAATTGCCTATGATTTATTTTTGGATTCGTATGCAAAAAGATAACAATTATTCAACACAACCAACCCTACTAATGAACTACTGTGATGCATAACAGTATTCAAAGGAGATAAAAATGCGTAAGTTTGTCTCGATCGTCTGCTCAACAATCCTTTTCTCAACCACTTTGACTGCGAATGCAAGCACGGTCATCCGTCTCGGCCATGACAGCCAAGAAACCTCCCCGGTTCACCAGTCCATGGTCTATTTCGAACAAGAACTCGAGCGCCGCTCCAACGGGGAAATCGAGGTAGAGATATACCCTGCAAGACAATTGGGTGATGTGAGGGAAACCACCGAGATGGTTCAGCAAGGCAACCTCCAGATGACATTCGGCGCATCCATCCTATTGGCTCCTTTTGTCCCAGAATTCAACGTGCTTGATGTGTTCTACCTGTTCCGCGATGCCGATCACGCCCACAAGGCACTCGACAGCGATGAAATCGGTGGTCAGTTACTAGGTGCTATGGAGAGCAAGGGTTTCCACGGCCTTGGCTTTATGGAGGTCGGCTTCCGCAGTATCACCAACAGCCGCAAACCAATTGAAACCGTTGACGACCTCAAGGGGCTGAAAATCCGTGCGGCTTCCAACCCGACCCAAATCAGCGCCTGGCGCTCTATCGGTACGGCCCCAACCCCTCTGTCGTGGGGTGAAATCTTCACTTCGCTTCAGCAGGGCCTGATCAATGCCCAGGAAAGTGGCCTTTACTCCATTTATGCAGAGCGCTTCTACGAAGCCCAGTCTTACCTGTCACTGACCAACCACATGTATACCAACTACGTGTTGTTTATGAACAAGCCGTTCTGGGAGTCCCTAAGCGCAGATCAGCAGAGCCTAATCAATGAGGTCACCGTCGAAGCCATTGCCAAGCAACGCAAACTTGCTGCCGAACTGAACAGCAACGTTATTACCCAGCTAGAGGAAAAAGGGATGGCAGTCAATGAGGTACCCCAGGCTGTGCGTGATCAGATGAAAACCCGGATGAATGCGGCTATCTATGACTCACTGCGTGAGCGCACAGGCGAACAGCTATTTGACCAAGTTATCTCTGCAGTCGAAGCCCTGTAACCACCAGCTTTGAGGGAAGGATCCTATGCCGTTAGTCCGTTGGTTGGACAAGCACTTCGAACCCACGCTGATCATTACTGCGATCAGCCTGATGACCGGATTGCTCTGTCTACAAATTGTGTTGCGTCTGTTTGACGCAACCATTCCCTGGGCCGAAGAGCTGGCCCGTTACCTGTTCGTTTGGGCGATGTACCTCAGTATCAGCTACTGCATCAAGGATGACCGCCATATTCGGATCCGGGTTTTGGTCGACTTACTGCCCAAGCGGGGCCGTGAAGTGGTGTTGGTTATCGCCGACCTGATCTTCATGGCATTTTCGATGTCCGTCGCATGGTTTGGCTACCAGGTCGTTATGCGGAGCCTGGCACTGGGACAGATAGCCCCGGCGCTGGAAATCCCGATTGCCGTACTCTACTGCTCCGTCTTGGTGGGTAGTGTACTGAATATAATCAGGCTTTCATCGAGCATCTGGCGGCGTGTCGCCTTGATACGCGGTACCCGGGAGTCTTACCAGGAGGTTCAAGGATGACATCAGCGTTGTTGTTTGGGTCATTTGGCCTGTTGTTAATGATTGGTGTGCCAGTCGGCATAGCACTGGCCGGTGCCAGTATGATCGCCATATTGAGCCTGCCCTTCCTCAATATCGAATTTCTGGTACAGGGTCTCGCGACCGGACTCGATTCCTTCCCGCTGCTGGCCGTGGTGCTATTTACCCTCGCCGGTAACTTGATGAGCCAGGGCGGTATTTCCAATCGCTTGCTGCATGTTGCCGAGACATTCTTCGGTCACTTTACCGGTGGTCTCGGTATTGTTGCTATCGTAGCCTGTATGTTCTTTGCCTCAATCTCGGGCACTGGATCGGCCACGGTGGCGGCAATCGGCCTGACAATGATCCCGAGTATGGTCAAAAAAGGCTATGACCGCAGTTTTGCCGGTTCGCTTATTGCCTGCTCTGGCGGCATAGGGGTGATCATCCCCCCGAGTGTTGTGATGATTGTCTATGCCATCACAGCTGAAGTCTCGGTAACCTCTATGTTTATGGCAGGTATTGTGCCGGGTATTGTGGTCGGTGTCGTCCTTATTGCCTATTGCGTTATAGTCTCCAAGCTCAAGGGCTACTCTGGCAATGAGAAAAAATACTCATGGCAAGAACGATGGCAGGCGATCAAGGACGCGATTTGGGCGATGCTGTTGCCGGTGATAATACTCGGTGGGATCTACTCGGGGATCTTTACCCCTACGGAATCTGCCGCTATCGGGGTTGCCTACGGCATGTTCTTCGGCGTATTTGTCTACAAGGAGCTCGATGCCAAGAAAATCCGCAAGATTATCCTTGAGTCCTCGTTGTTGGTCGGTGCCGTGCTGGTCATCGTGGGGGCTTCCGTAACCTTCGGCCGGATCCTGACGCTTGAAAGACTACCGACCGAAATAGCCCAGTTCATCTTGTCCCTGACCGAAAACAAGATAGCCATCCTGCTGGCCATTAATTTATTGTTACTGGTTGTGGGGACATTCATGGAAACTCTGGCCGCCATAGTCATCTTGACGCCAATCTTGCTGCCGATAGTAACAGCACTGGGTATGCACCCAGTTCACTTCGGTATTGTTATGATCGTCAACCTGGCAATAGGCTTTGTCACCCCGCCGCTCGGGGCCAATCTATTTATGGCAAGCCAAGTCGGCAAAATCCCGATAGAGCAGCTCTCCCGTGCCATTTTGGGCTGGATAGGCGCGATGATTGTCGCACTGGCACTTATAACGTTTATTCCCTCCCTCTCGCTCGCACTACCGGGCTTGTAATAAACCATACTGCAAGGGGGCATTCGCCCCCTTCTTTTTGTTGCCGTATACCTGAAAGGCAGCATTTTCATCCAACAACTATCTACCCCTGCCATATATCCAGCATTTTAGCCACCATCCCGCCTTAGCACTCCTTTGCACGGAATATTAAATTACTCACTTATGCAATCACTTTTCAGGATAAAAAAACACCACTTGTTAAAAATCTGATCCGCGCCACGCATTTTCAATTGTTCCAAAAACAGTTTGTTGACATATCTGCAACATCCGCTAGTTTGAATACGTAACCAAAAACATAACAACTTATTAACTTGTCAGACTGATAGGAGGTATTTATGGCCATGGCCGGCTTTGATCCAAGATGGCGTGATTTTCCAGATTACATTCTTGGTATTACCAAGGAGATTTGGGAAGACCGGGGGTTGCATACCCTCCACCACTACTACTCACCCGATATTATCGTCCGCACCCCGAGCGGTATCTCAACCGGTAATGAAGGTGTCATCAGCGCTACCATGGCGACACTGGCAGAGTTCCCTGATCGTACCCTCTTCGGAGAAGACGTGATTTGGAGCGGCAGTCCAGAACAAGGCATGCTTTCCTCTCACCGTATTACTTCGACAGCTTCCCACCTAGGTGACGGGGTTTACGGCAAGGCCAGCGGTACCAAACTCCGTTACCGCATCATTGCCGATTGCCATGCTATTAACAACCAAATCAATGACGAGTGGCTGATCCGCGACCAAGGCGACATCGCCAAGCAACTGGGGCTGAGTGCGGAAGAATACGCCCGCCAGTTAATCGAACGTGAAGGTGGGGTTGAAAAGAGCCCATTCCCGTTCACCCCGGCTCAAGATATCGAAGGTCCCTATCTTGGAATTGGTAATGACAATGAATGGGGAAGCCGGTTCGAAGATACCCTGCGCAAATTGATGAATGCTGAGTTCTCAACCGTTACCAAAGATTATGACCGCGCCTGTATGGCGGAATACCCTGGCGGCAACTCAGCCCTTTCCCACCATGAAGTTGACCAGTTCTGGATGCAGCTACGTTCAGCCTTTCCCAATGCCAAATTTACCGTCCACCACCGCATTGGCCGCGAAGATCCAATGATGGCGCCGCGTGCTGCTATCCGTTGGTCGCTGCAAGGCAAACATGAAGGCTATGGTGCTTTTGGCAAACCTACCGGTGCCGATGTGTATGTGATGGGGATAAGCCATGCCGAGTTTGGCCCGTGGGGCCTGCGCCGCGAATTCACGCTATACGACCAGACAGCGGTATGGAAACAAATCCTATTGCAACAGGGATAAACCGCTACTCAGCCTTTTAAATCCATATCAAAAAGACAACAAGGGCCAATAAGCCCGCCCAGACTCAACACTGTAAGGATGCAAAATGTCACTGAATATCATCGAGAAGTTC
The DNA here is from genome assembly GCF_014349205.1 of Photobacterium sp. BZF1. Lineage (NCBI taxonomy): Bacteria > Pseudomonadati > Pseudomonadota > Gammaproteobacteria > Vibrionales > Vibrionaceae > Photobacterium > Photobacterium sp. BZF1. Next base: position 3,053 of record NZ_JACSOF010000016.1, on the reverse strand, counting down.
TACCAAAATTACTTCACTGCCAGCCAGTCCGAGCAAGCAGAGGTTGCCAGCAATGCCCTTAATGCCGATGTTAAATGGTGTGTTGCTCACCCTGTCAATGACCTAAACGGGCCACAGGCTGCCGACGAAGCGTTTCTTGCCCCGCTCAAGCATGCCCTGCCCGATGCGGAGCGTCGCCCGTTGATTGTGATGGATGGTGAGTATGAAGGACGTACTTGGTACAACTCGACCGGTTATTTTGTCGGGACATTCGAAAACAGCCTGTTTGGCATTCCGGCCACTGGGAAAACCCTTTACCTTCGCTATACCGAGATGGTCTGCGTTGAGAACGGCCAGATCACCGAGTCTTACCTTATCCCAGACTTTATCGATGCAATGAACCAGGCCCGTGTCAATCCGATGCGCCGCAGCCTTGGACACGATGGATTGGTCATGGCACCGGCCACCGCCGATGGTTTCAACCGCGGTGAAGTGTGTCCCGAGCGCAGCGAAAAAAGCAAGCAACTGGTCGAGGATATGCTGGGATGCCTTGGCCGCTTCGATGGCAAAGATCTCTACTCGATGGATCTGGAAAACTACTGGCACAGTGACTTCATGTGGTACGGCCCGGCAGCTATCGGTACAACGCGGGGAATAAAAGGTTTCCGCAACCATCACCAAGCCCCGTTTGTTTTCGCCTTCCCGGACCGCAGCGTCGACATCGAGCTGAATATTTTGGCCCAAAATGACTACGTAAGCACAGGCGGTTGGCCTCACATGCACGGCACCCACACCGGACATAGCGGCTGGCTGGGATTAGCCCCGACCGGCAAGCATATTGAGCTTAGGGTCATGGATATCTGGCGCCGTGACGGTGAACTGCTCAAGGAAAACTGGGTTGCTATCGATATTGCCCACATTATGTTGCAGCTGGGCTATGACCTGTTCGGGCAGATGAAAGAGCAACTAGAGGGCCCTGCTTATGCATGAATTCGGACTATTAAACTGGACCATTCTCGGTGGTTACATTGTTCTCACCCTGATCCTGGGTGCCGTCATCGGTAAAAAAGTCACCTCGGCAAAGCAGTTCGCCCTCGGTGACAAAAATATCCCTTGGTGGGCAATTGGTATCTCGGTCGTCAGTACCTATGTCAGTGCGATGTCGTTCCTCGGTGGTCCGGCATGGTCATACACCGAAGGGTTGTCGGTCATTGCCATCCACCTCAACTACCCGCTGGTGATCTTCTTCATCGTGTCGGTGTTTATGCCGTTCTTCTACAACAATGGCCTCACGTCGATCTACGAATACCAGGAGCGCCGCTTCGGCAAAGCGTCCCGCTTGACACTATCGGTTATCTTCCTGATGAAGCAGGCACTGAGTTCGGCGGCTGTACTTTATGCAACCGCTATGATCCTGGAATTCATCACCGGTATCGATGTGGTCTACTGCATCATGATTGTTACTGCCATCGCGCTGGTATACACCGTCATGGGGGGGATTGCCGCGGTTATCTGGACTGACGTTATCCAGGCCTTCATCCTGTTTATCGGGGCCTTCATTATCATCGAAGCGGTGTGGAACGGCATGCCGGCTCCTATGACCGAAGTGCTTGCCGATCTCAAGGCCCAGGGCATGACCGACGCGCTCAAGACCAATATGGATCTCAGCCAGGTCACCACCGTTTGGGCTGGTGTGATAGCCATGACCATGTTCCACACTACTGTTTACGGCGGTAACCAGATGATGGTCCAGCGTTGTATGGCAGCAAAAAGCATGGGTGATGCCAAGAAATCTATGCTGATGATGGGCTATGTCGCCTTCTTCATCTACTTCTTGTTTATCGTACTGGGTGTGCTGTTCAACGCTTACTACGAAGGCAAGCCTTTTGAAAACGGCAATACCATTATCCTGCAATATGCCAGTGAATATGGTGTTCCGGGCTTGATGGGTATCATTGCCGCCGCCATCTTGGCTGCCAGTATGTCGAGCCTCGACTCGGCGTTCAACTCGATGGCGACAGTATCGGTTGCCGACTTCTACAAGCGCTTTTACAAGCAAAACGAATCAGAAGAACACTACCTCAAAGTATCTCGCTTCTTCACTGTGACTTGGGCCCTGTTGGTTATCATCCCTGCCTTGATGTTTGCCACCAGCACAGGTTCGGTCCTTGAGGTACTGAGTAAAGCCGGTTCGTACTTTGTTGGTGCCAGCTTCTGTATGTTTGTCCTAGGCTTCTACTCCAAGCACATTACCGAAAAAGGCCTATTAATCGGTGTCGCAGCCAGCTTCCTGGCTATCTGGTATGTTGCCGTTGCTACCGATATTTCATGGCCTTGGTACTGTGTGATCGGTGTTGTGGTCAACAGTGTGGTGGCTTGGGTTGCCAGCCTTGCACTAACTGGCAAGCAAACCGAGATGCACCGCTACACCGTCAAGGGCCAGCAGGATGAGTACCAACGCCTGAACAAGCCAACCATGGACAATGGCTGGTATCTGGTACCGGGTAAAGTCGATAAAGCAAGCTATGGCCTGCTTGTGATGTTCGTCGTCTCGCTTGCCTTCTTGTACCTGTTTAATGCCCTTATCGACAACAGCAATGCGCTGGTTATCTTTGGCTATGCCTGTGCCTATGTCTTCGGTGGTAGCATGGCATTGTCACTTATGGCATTGAGGTACCGCTCGTTTATCGGCAAGAGCTATGTGGTGGGTACTGCCAGCACCATGACCCTGATGCTTGTGATGCTGTCGCTGTTTGATATCTCGGGCTTCTGGTTCTTTGCCGCAGGCTTGCTACTCAGCCCAGCCTCGGTATGGGCTGCCCAGAAAATGTCGTCAGCACCGGTTACAGAAACCGAAGATGACGTCAGGGAGTCGAAAACAGCCTCTGCCACTTCACGCTAGCGCAAGGCGGCCCAGCAGGGTCGCTTTTGCAATCAATATACAGTCATGCAAGTAATAAAAAACCCAGCCAATTGGCTTAATGCCGATCGTTTAAGGCACTTGAACGATCCTAATATTGCGTAATAATCCCTACCAGCTTTTGTTGGTAGGGATTTTTTATATGTTGGTTAAT
>NZ_JACSOF010000015.1:0-62405 GCF_014349205.1 Photobacterium sp. BZF1 | reverse complement strand
CTATGGGCCAAACCGGGCACGATGCCTGCGAAGTCAGGATGCTCAAGACACTGTAGTATATGGGCTATGGGCTATGGGCAGAATAAAAAGGCCTTCAATAAGATTCAAGGCACAAAAAAGCTGGCCTCTTGCCAGCTTTTTGGGTGCGATGTTACAGCTGCCGAAGATTACTCTTCGTCTTCGTACTCTTCATCGTCATCTTCTTCGCCCGACTCGAAGTAGGTACCCCAGCCGTCGTAATCGATGTTGTGCTTTTCAGCAAGCTGGATCAGCTTCTCTGCCTGCTCGTCAATGGCATCGGCATTTAGAGCGGATTCCATCACGGCATCGAAACATACTACTTTACCGCCACCGTCTTCCGGTGCCAGTTCAAGCTCTTCAGCTTCAAGGACTTCAAAGCCCATCTTGAAAGCTTCTACCGCAGCACCTTCAAGCTCTTCGAACGTGTCTGCCGAAAAGTGGTGTTCAATGCTGTAAAGTGCATCAGGATCACTGCCATCTTCTAGCAACGCGGCAATGATTTCGCGCGTTTCTTCCTTCTGCTCTTCGATAATTTCTGCATAAGACATGGGGAAACTCCACCTATGAAATAAATTCGAACGCAAATATCGCACGGATCGCAATGAAATACCAAATGAAATCGCCTCCACTTGAAAACTTGATATTTATCAAACTAACGGTCGATTTATTGCTCTCGGCAATAACGCGGCAAAATGCATAATATTCCCCAATATGCGCTTTGAACGAATAAACACAAAACCCTCAATAGCATATTCACCCATAAAACTCAGAGAAATACCCTCAACACCCTATTTACCGATAGGCGGGCGGTATGAAAGTGCCGAAAAAGTGTGAACAATCCCAAAGATATACTGCGCCCGGCGGCATAAAATTCAGTGGCAATAAGCAAATAGAGCCACGGCAAAGACTGATGGCCATTAAATAAGCATACGAGAGATACGATCATGAGTAACTTCTACCACGGCCCTGAGCCAGGGAGACGGCGCCGCAGCCAGCTGCGTCGTCCCCGTAGGACACTCACCCACCTGACATCTGGGTTGGATAGCGAATTGCTATCGGAATCCTTTGCGATGCCAGAGAGTGAGAGCGCGGCTCCGACACCTCACCCAACATTGACACCTCTATCCAACCTGTTTCGACAGCACGGATAAACAACCTGTAAACCATTTCCGTTAGTTGCAACTAACACTTGGTTCTGCCTGCTCCGGCGTCATGTCCGGCGAGCCCCGTCATGCCTGACGACAGGCCTGGTAGATGAATCACCCTTGTACTGGATGTACAAGGGCAAGGAGAAAACAATGACAACCGAAACAATGAAACAGGAAGAGAAAGGCGGCTTCTTCGCTAATTTTAAATTCCCTTCTGCCTATACCATTTTATTTGCCCTTATCGCCCTTGTTGCATTGATGACCTGGATAGTACCGGCTGGCCAGTACGACCGTGTCATGAATGAAGATCTGGGCAAAGAAGTCCCTGTCACCGGGACGTACCACGCTGTAGAGAGCAACCCACAAGGTGTTGTGGATGTGCTACTAGCCCCTATCGATGGTTTCTATGACCATACCACCTACGAAGCTGCTGCTATCGACGTCTCGCTGTTCATCCTGGTCATTGGTGGCTTCCTTGGCCTAGTGACCAAAACAGGGGCGATTGATGCGGGCATCGAACGCGTTACCGCTCGCTTGCAGGGCCGGGAAGAATTAATGATACCGATCCTGATGGCGTTGTTTGCTGCAGGCGGTACTATCTATGGTATGGCGGAAGAATCACTACCGTTCTACACCCTGTTGGTACCAGTCATGATGGCAGCACGCTTTGACCCAGTGGTTGCCGCTGCAACTGTACTGCTTGGTGCAGGTATCGGTACCCTAGGTTCAACCATCAACCCATTCGCAACCGTCATCGCTGCCAATGCGGCAGGTATCCCATTCACAGACGGCATCATGCTGCGCGTTGCCATGCTAGTTGTTGGCTGGTTGATTTGTGTCGGTTACGTCATGCGCTATGCCAAGATGGTTCGCGCAGATAAAACCAAATCTATTGTCTACGACAAATACGAAGAGAACAAAGCACACTTCCTGGGTAACCAGTCTGGTGAGATGCTGGAGTTCACCACAACCCGTAAAGTTATCCTTGCTATTTTTGCCGCCTCTTTCGGTATCATGATTTACGGTGTGGCCGTTGTGGGTTGGTGGATGGCTGAAATCTCTGCGATGTTCCTGGCCTCAACCATCATCATCGGCTTGATTGCCCGTATGAGCGAAGAAGAGTTCACATCTAGCTTCATTGACGGTGCGCGTGACCTACTGGGTGTTGCCCTAATTATCGGTATCGCCCGAGGTATCGTGGTTATTATGGACCGCGGTATGATCACAGATACTATCTTGAATGCAGCTGAACATGCCGTTACCGGCCTGTCTTCTATCGTATTTATCAATGTGATGTACTGGCTGGAGATCTTGCTATCGTTCTTGGTGCCTTCATCTTCAGGCCTAGCGGTACTGACCATGCCAATCATGGCACCACTGGCAGACTTCGCTGGTGTCAGCCGTGACCTAGTGGTCACCGCCTACCAGTCAGCATCAGGTATTGTAAACCTAATGACACCAACCTCAGCCGTCGTAATGGGTGGTTTGGCTATCGCTCGCGTGCCTTACGTTCGCTGGGTGAAATGGGTTGCGCCGCTATTGGGTATTCTAACCGTACTGATCATGGTCATGCTGAGCGTCGGCGCCATGCTATAAATCCCCCCTTTCGATCTTGCTTACTTCGCCGCCCTTCTGGGCGGCTTTTTTATTTCCACGCCATAGACTCAGCCAGCTGTATCAAATAACGACTTTTATTCTTTTTATCTCTACCACACATAACAGAATAACATTCCAGCTTATGGCTAAATTTATTAACCCAAATATCAATAAACCACCATACAAAAGTCATATAGACAATTTATAACTAGGCAGTTCTATTTAAACGCAATCAAAAACCAGTGATTGAACTTATGTATTTAAATTACAAAAAGCCAAATCAAAAATATAAAAGGAAAAATATTTGTTACCAACCAAGTAACATTCTACTTATTTCTATATAGACAAACACTTTTAGTGCATAAGAATATCTTTTTCACATATGCATAACGTGAAAACTTCTGAATAAGATTCCACAATCACAGAAATAAACCATCAAAAACAAACGCTTAAGCCAGCAGATATTGCTGTTAACCTAGACAAAGCACATAAATACCCATTCACGTAAGCGAGTGACAAGTGCATTAAAAATGTTAATAAAACAAATATATAGCGTTACCATATTAATAATAAAAGTGTGATAAACCTCTAAGACTGAGAACGCCTTAAGGGTAAAATAAAACCCAGATACGAAAGCAAAGAAATAAATAAACTCTTACTTTGCAATAAAACAAATACAGCCAAAAACTTGGCGATAAATAAAGAGAGATACGATCATGAGTAAGTTTTACGTAGGTTCTGAAATAGGTCAATTGCGCCGCGTTCTTATCCACCGTCCAGAGCGTGCCCTAACTCACCTAACACCATCAAACTGTCACGATCTACTTTTTGATGATGTATTAGCAGTTGAACGCGCAGGCCAGGAACACGACGTATTTGCTAACACACTGCGTGAGCAAGGTGTTGAAGTTATGCTTCTTGGTGATCTACTAGCAGATACATTAGAAGTGCCAGAAGCGAAAGATTGGCTTCTGAAAACCCAAATCTCTGACTACCGCCTAGGTACTGCATTCGCTAACGATGTACGTTGCTTCCTAGCAGACCTACCAAGCAAAGAGTTGTCTTCTATTCTTCTTGGCGGCCTAAGCTACGCAGAGCTACCAATTAAATCTTCTTCAATGATGCAGGGTATGCACGAGCCAACTGACTTCATCATTGAACCACTTCCAAACCACCTGTTTACCCGTGACACGTCTTGCTGGGTATACGGCGGTGTGTCTATCAACCCAATGGCGAAACCTGCCCGTCAGCGTGAAACCAACCACGTTCGCGCTATCTACCGCTGGCACCCAACCTTCGCTGGCGAGGACTTCATCAAGTACTTCGGCGACGAAGAGAAGATGTACGACAACTCAACTATCGAAGGCGGCGACGTATTGGTTATCGGTAAAGGTGCTGTGCTTATCGGTATGTCTGAGCGTACGACTCCACAGGGTGTTGAGCAGTTGGCATCTAGCCTGTTCAAGCACGGTGAAGCGAAGCAAGTTATCGCAATGCAGCTACCTAAGCACCGCTCTTGCATGCACCTAGACACTGTAATGACACACATGCGTGAAGATACTTTCTCTGTTTACCCAGAAGTTGTGCGCAAAGACGTACAGTGCTGGAGCCTAACTGGCGACGAGTCTGGTGCGGTGAAAGTGAAAGAGGAAGGCTACTTCGTAACGGCTATCGAAAAAGCCCTGGGCGTAGACAAGCTAAACCTTATCACAACTGGTGGTGACAGCTTCGAAGCAGAGCGTGAGCAGTGGAATGATGCAAACAACGTTCTAACTGTTAAGCCTGGCGTTGTTATCGGTTACGAGCGTAACACCTACACCAACGAGAAATACGACAAGGCAGGTATCACAGTCCTACCTATCCCAGGTGATGAGCTAGGCCGTGGCCGTGGTGGTGCTCGCTGCATGAGCTGCCCAATCGAGCGTGACGGTATCTAATATCGAGGCAATTAGCCAAACCTGACGGCCGGTGCCTGGCACCGGCCACAAAAAGCAAGACCTCTCAGAACACATTTAGGCAATAAGCCAAACAAAACACAATAACTGAGAGTAAAACCAAGAGAGACGATCACATGACTAAGCAAACTGTTGTAGTGGCACTGGGCGGTAATGCCCTACTTCGCCGCGGCGAGCCACTCGAAGCTGATATCCAACGCCAGAACATTGCCAAAGCGGCAAAAACCATTGCGGAAATTGGCAAAGAATACAACGTGGTTCTTGTTCACGGCAATGGCCCTCAAGTTGGCCTGCTAGCCCTACAAGGGTTGGAATACAAAAAGGTTAACCCATACCCGTTGGACGTACTTGGTTCAGAAACCCAGGGCATGATTGGCTACATGCTAATGCAAGAGCTAAAGAACCTACTGCCGGAGCAAGATGTCTCCTGCATGCTAACCCAAATGACGGTAGATCCGAATGATCCTGCCTTTGCGGATCCAACCAAGCCAATCGGCCCGGTCTACGAAGAAGCCGAAGCCCGCGAGATGGCAGAGAAATACCACTGGACTGTCAAACCTGACGGCCAGTACTTCCGCCGCGTAGTGCCAAGTCCACTACCAACCGGTATTGTTGAAAGCGATGCAATCACTGCCCTTATCAAGCAAGAGCACCTAGTGATCTGTACCGGTGGTGGCGGTATCCCGGTGAAAAAAGAAAATGGCAAGTTAGTTGGTGTTGAAGCGGTTATCGACAAAGACATGTCTGCAGCATACCTTGCCCAGCAGCTTGATGCCGATGCCCTGCTGATCCTGACCGATGCCGATGCGGTGTACCTAGACTGGGGTAAACCAACCCAGAAAGCACTGCGCAGCACCAACCCTCGCGAGTTGGCTCAGTATGCCTTCGATGCCGGCTCGATGGGACCAAAAATCGATGCCTCATGCGAGTTCATCAACAAAGGTGGCAAGCTAGTTGGTATCGGCGCCCTTGAAGATGGCCTAGCCATCCTAAAAGGTGAAGCTGGCACAAATATTATTGCAGAATAAAAGAATATTTATTCACAAAACATAAATAATACGTTAAACAATACATAATAGCTTCCGGTGGCGGGGCAACCATTACAACCCAGCCCTTCCCCGGACAGAGAGATACAGATTCAGAGAGGATAACATCATGGCTTTTAACCTTCGCAACCGTAACTTCCTAAAACTTCTAGACTTCACTCCACGTGAGATCCAGCACCTACTAGAACTATCTGCTGAGCTGAAAAAAGCGAAGTACAACGGTTACGAGCAGCCTCGCCTAACTGGCAAGAATATCGCACTGATCTTCGAGAAAACATCAACTCGTACACGCTGTGCATTCGAAGTTGCAGCTTTCGATCAGGGCGCACAAGTTTCTTACCTTGGCCCATCTGGCTCTCAAATCGGCCACAAAGAATCAATGAAAGACACCGCTCGCGTTCTTGGCCGCATGTATGACGGCATCGAATACCGCGGTTTCGGTCAGGAGATCGTTGAAGAGCTAGGCGCTTACGCTGGCGTACCTGTATGGAATGGCCTAACTGACGAATTCCACCCAACACAAATCCTGGCTGACTTCCTGACTATGATGGAACACGGCCGTGGCAAACAGCTACACGAAATGAAATTTGCCTACCTAGGCGATGCGCGCAACAACATGGGTAACTCCCTAATGGTTGGCGCAGCGAAAATGGGTATGGACATCCGCCTAGTCGCACCTAAGCAATTCTGGCCTGAAGAAGCACTTGTTGCTCAGTGCCGCGAAATCGCTGAAACCACTGGCGCGAAAATCACTATGACTGAAGACGTACAAGAAGGCGTTGAAGGCGTAGACTTCCTATACACTGACGTTTGGGTATCTATGGGTGAAGCGAAAGAAGCATGGGCTGAGCGTATCAACCTAATGCTGCCTTACCAGGTCAACATGGACATGATCAAAGCCACTGGCAACCCACACGTTAAATTCATGCACTGCCTACCAGCCTTCCACGGCGAAGACACCACAGTTGGTAAGCAGCTAGCAGCAGAATACCCAGTACTGGCACAAGGCTGTGAAGTAACTGATGAAGTGGTTGAGTCAGACTACTCTATCGTATTCGACGAAGCAGAGAACCGTATGCACACCATCAAAGCTGTGATGGTCGCCACACTGGGTCAGTAATCGACTCTCTTGAGTGTAACTACTCTCAAACCCATACCGGCCTTCGGGCCGGTATTTTTATTCCAGCCAATTTTCCCCAGCCGCTCTCTTCGTTCAAAAACAAGCCCTTACAGTTCACAGGGTTAGAACACTATTCCTAGCCCGTAAAATACCCCTGAAAAATGCATAAAATTCCGCTAAATGAATACTTTAGGCAAACGCTTGCGTTCGCAAGAAATGGGGGTATAATCCTTCGCAATTTGTCTAGAGAGAGATAAAAAATGCGCCCGTCTTTTCAGCTAAACCTGATGACCCTTCGCCGATTTTCGGCGGAAGCGCCGTTTTTTGTTTTTCCTGTTTTTGTAAAAAGAGCCTCCTTTTTAAAGGGGGCTTTTTTTTGCCTGCTGTCCACACCAGCCGGCACCTGTCGTTCATCATCGTAATTAAAAGGGAAGAGAAGCCATGGCGAATTCGCTGTTTCAAAAGCACATCATTTCCATTCCGGAACTGAGCCGTAGTGAGCTTGAGCTAGTTGTCGAGACTGCTGGCAAACTAAAAGCCGAGCCGAACCCTGAACTTCTGAAGAACAAGGTTGTTGCAAGCTGTTTCTTCGAGCCATCTACCCGTACCCGTCTGTCTTTCGAAACCGCTATCCAGCGCCTGGGCGGTACCGTGATTGGTTTTGACAACGGTGGTAACACGTCACTTGCGAAGAAAGGCGAGACCCTAGCCGACTCGGTACAGGTCATTTCTTCCTATGTTGATGCCTTCGTCATGCGCCACCCGCAGGAAGGGGCTGCCCGCCTTGCTTCTGAGTTCTCCAACGGCGTGCCTATCATCAACGGTGGCGACGGTGCTAACCAACACCCAACCCAGACCCTGCTGGATTTGTTCACTATCTACGAAACCCAGGGCACACTGGATAACTTGAATGTCGCGTTTGTCGGTGACCTGAAATACGGCCGTACCGTCCACTCCCTCACCCAGGCGCTCGCCAAGTTCAACAACGTGAAGTTCTTCTTTGTTGCCCCGGAAGTACTGGCAATGCCTGACTACATCTGTGAGGAGCTAGACGAAGCCGGCATCAGCTATAGCGTGCATGACTCGATGGAAGAAGTGATTCCAGAGCTGGATATCCTGTACATGACTCGCGTCCAGAAAGAACGCTTCGACGAGTCTGAGTACGCCCACATGAAGGCAGCCTACATCCTTACCGCACCGATGCTGGCCGAAGCCCGTGACAACCTGAAAGTACTGCACCCGCTGCCACGTATTGACGAAATCACGACTGACGTCGACAAAACTAAGCATGCTTACTTCTTCCAGCAAGCAGAAAACGGTGTGTACGCACGTGAAGCCCTATTGGCACTGGTCCTAAACGAAGCAATCTAAGCAGGAGAGAATATAATGGCGAAGGAAACACAACTACAGGTCGAAGCGATCAAAAACGGCTCGGTGATCGACCATATCCCTGCAAACATTGGCTTCAAGGTGCTGAAGCTGTTTAAGATGCACAAAACTAACCAGCGCGTAACGGTTGGCCTGAACCTGCCATCATCGGCGCTGGGTGCAAAAGATCTTATCAAGATTGAAAACATCTTCATCAGCGAAGAGCAGGCAAGCCAACTGGCACTGTATGCACCACAGGCGACAGTTAACCAGATCGAAAACTACGAAGTCGTGAAGAAGCTGAACCTGACCCTGCCAGAGCAAATCAATGCCGTGTTCAAGTGCCCGAACACCAACTGTATTTCACATGGCGAACCGGTAGACAGCAGCTTCAAAGTCATCACCAAGAAAGAAGATATCCAGCTTAAGTGTAAATACTGCGAAAAGGTCTTCTCACGCGAAATCGTCACTGAGAACCACTAAATTTTCACAGTTAGATTCGCTAAATAGCTGAAAAAGCTGTCTCATTCGCGACATTTCCTGCCCTAGGAAAAAGAAAGTCTGCTCAACTTTGAGCAGGCTTTTTGATTCTCACTTCCGGCAAAGATCGATCCCATTCCCCTCACTACCTTTAAGTTTCCAGCCCCGCGTGCTGGATAAAACAACAAAAATAAAGGCTAGTGAAATGAGAAAAATTGCGCAAAAGATTGTGGCAGGTAAGCCAGGGTTTGCCCGCCCCTGTAGTATCCTTCTTGCAACTCTCCTCCTGTCGGGTTGTGTTACCAGCAATGGTCCTGTCCAACAGACCTACCAGCACTCCGCCAATGAAATGGTGGTCATCGGCGTACCGATGCTAATGGGGGGGTTTGGCTCCGCTGTCCCCATCAACGATGACTACATGATAACCGCCAAGCATGTCGCCCAACTGTCTTGGGATACCGGTGTTATCTACCACCCGGCCTGTGATCTTGCCCTGATCCCACGCGCTTCCAATGCCCAGCCAACCTGGGGCTTGATCTACCCTGATCAGGCAGTCATCCACCACGGCCATTCACTCGTGGGGACCACCGTAAGCGGTGAGGGCAAATACCTCCAAGATGTGGTCGATACCAATACCGATTGCCTTTACTCGTTAAGCGATGCGCCGGTTATGTCCGGTATGAGTGGAGGGCCGGTATTCAATGAAGACGGCGAGATTGCAGGGATCACCGTCGCCATCGTCAACAACCCGGAAGATCTGCAAAACCTCAAACCGGCTACTCGCTATAGCCAGTTTGTGCCTTCACCATTGATCTTCGACTGGCTCGCTGCTTTGGGGATAGACGTGCAATCCGCCAGTACCGAATTGGCCGGCATCAAGGTGTCTGACTATGTCGCAAGCCTCAACCGCCCTGGCACAGAGACACTTCAAATTGCCAGCAACAACGCACAGTCAACGGTAGAAACACCGCAAAAGCGTACATTTATGCCTGTCTCCCAGTACAGTACATATAGCCCGAATAATTTGTCAGGCCTGAACCTTCCCGAAGAAAATGATGGGGTTGCTGCTAATCAATCGAGACCTGAGGCCAAGTTAAATCCTCGGACCCTTCTCGATCAATCGGGATATAATTCCTCATTCTAACCAAATAGATGGCGTTTTGTTTTGGTGATAGGGGTCAATAAATTACTCTGACATTGTTGATATGATGCCCTTGCAAGATTATGCAACCGAGGCATTATATCTTGCGTCAGGGTAGCCACCTTTGTTCACCGATAAGAAGCACAGACTTCCAGACAAATCATACGGTGCGCAGGCTGCTAACGAGATACGATCAAAGTCCCAACAGAATAACAAGGAGTTGCCCGTGAGTGGATACAGTATGCACGGAGCGATGGAAGCTTTCTGCCAAGAAGAAAGCATCACTTCCGCCTGCAAACGACTATTGCAGCAACAAAGCTTTTCAACCCAAGATGATATCCGCAAGCAGCTCATCGCAATGGGGTTTGAAGATGTGAGCCAATCGACAGTGTCCCGCCTACTGTCGAGACTAGGCGTAGCGAAAGTACCCAACGCCTACGGTAAAAAGGTCTACTGCCTAACGGTAGAGAGTGAGCCGGTTCAAGTTGGCTCATCGATCGCTTCACAGATCGAGTTTATTACCCATAACCAATTGGTCGTGGTGGTGAAAACACACCCCGGCGGTGCCCAGTTGGTCGCCAGGCTGATTGACATCCAGCCCCATGCCGAGATCCTCGGTACGGTCGGCGGTAATGACACTGTGATGGTGGCACCGAAGGACATCAGCCGCATTGATGAATGCGAAAAGGTGGTTAAAGCAAGACTGGGGATCCCAGCTTGAACAATAGGCTAAGCTAAGCGGGCCAGCCCAAGACCACACTGCCATTACCGAATGAACAGAGAAAAACTAAGCAAAAAGGCAGCCTTAGCAGCTTCATGCTGTCTTTTTGCCCAGCCTACCTGAAACCCTTTGACCTCTTCGCCATTGGGTTGCAAACTAGACCTCTAACGGTGACCTACAACTATATTTAAGTAAGGACAAGAAATGACTCAAGTACTTCACACAGAGCAGGCTCCAGCTGCAATCGGCCCTTATGTACAGGGTGTTGACCTAGGTAACATGGTTCTGACTTCAGGCCAGATCCCTGTGAATCCTCAAACAGGTGAAGTGTCTGACGATATCGCTGAGCAGGCTCGCCAGTCACTAGAAAACGTTAAGGCTGTTGTGGAGTCTTCTGGCCTGAAAGTGGCTGACATCGTAAAAATGACCGTCTTCGTAAAAGACCTGAATGACTTCGGTACAGTTAACGAAGTGTACGGTAAGTTCTTTGACGAGCACAATGCACCATACCCAGCACGCTCTTGTGTTGAAGTTGCTCGTCTGCCAAAAGACGTAAAAATTGAAATCGAAGCCATTGCCGTTCGCAAATAATTGCCTGCCGCATCGCTGAACACAAAAAAGCTGCATTTGGCAGCTTTTTTCGTTTTGGCAGATAAGGAGTCCACCAGCACTAACAACGAATGTCACTAGGCATTCGCTAAGGTCAGTGCGAGCACCTGTGGAAACCAAGCAGTAAAACACTCAGGCTCCTGCTCCAAGGCTGCCTGAAGCTCACTTTGCGCCCACCAGCGATAAGCCATAACCTCTTCTGGGTTTGCCGTTATCGCTATATCGGAAGCCTCTGCCACCAAGACATGATCCAACTCGTGTTCGACCAAATCGTTATCCAGCTCAGCGTGGTATACAAAGTTGGCGACATCTGACAGCTCATGGATACCGACAATGCCCATCTCTTCACCCAAGCGACGGATACCAGCTTGGCTCATGGACTCACCCAAACGCGGGTGTGAGCAGCATGTGTTGGTCCACAGACCGCCACTATGATACTTACCTAGGGCACGTTGCTGCATCAGGAACTCACGCTCGTTACCACCGTCGCGGTAAAGCAAAACCGAAAACGCCAAATGCAATGCGCCGTCCCGGTGCGCCTGCATTTTTTCCTCAACGCCAAGCTCCCTGCCCTGCGGATCGACTAATATAACCTGTTCTTCAATCATGGTACGTTCAACTATAAAAACAAAAAGGACACGCTGGGCATGTCCTTAATCATTCAACAATGGCAAGAGAGCTTATCGATTAGCTTGCCGAGCGACTGTCCGCTTCAGCATTGAGCTCTTCCAGTTTCGCGGCCATCAAATCACGGCACTGATTAGACAACTGGCGGACATCTTCTTTAGTCAGCCCATCAACTGAAACGGGAGGCAACATTTCGACGATCACCACACCGTTATCCCACTTATTCAGTCTAACATTTTCCGTGCTACTACACACAATCGGGACAATCGGAACACCAGCACCGATAGCGGCGTGAAAAGCACCAGTTTTGAACGGCAGCAAACCACGACCGCGAGAACGGGTCCCCTCAGGGAACATCCACACCGAAACATTACGCTCTTTGATCTGGTCAATCACTTGGCCAATCGTACCGACAGCCTTGCTACGGTTGGCACGGTCAATCAAGATATTTCCGGTTAACCAGTAAAGCTGACCAAACAATGGCATCCAGGCAATACTTTTCTTGCCCACGGTCACAGTACGAGGCTGAATGGCACCCGACACGGTAAACATATCGTAGTTATTCTGGTGGTTCGCTAGGTATACGCTTGGAACAGGCTGTTCCCCTTCAGGGAAACGAAGCTCCAGCTTAATGCCGAAGATACGTGCCATCTTGCAGAAGTGACGGCCAACAATATAGACATTCTTAGGGTTACGAGGGCTGAACAAACAGTAACCACAGCCAAATACAAACATGAACACAGCAAAAACTGCGACAGCAATCATGCGCAATAGAAATAACATCAGACTCTCCTCAGCGTACAAGCGTTCGCTAGTATACTTAGGCTGCGGGAAAAAACACCTTTTATGTGCACAAATTAGACCACATCCTACCTCTTTCTGCCCCGAACTGCTGGAAAACGCACAAAAAAAGCCCTCCATCAGGAGGGCTTCCAATAAGCGTCAATAAAACCTTATTCGGCTTCAGGCTCTTGCGGTGCATCTATTTCAAAACGCGTCACCCGCTGCAGGCCACGCGGCAGCATGCTACCACGGCGGCCACGCTCGCCACGGAAGTTATCCAAATCGGCTGGCTTAAGGCCTAGCTTACGCTTGCCTGCATATAAGGTCAGGGTGCTGCCTTTTGGCAGTACCACCAACTGGGACAGGAACTCTTCCCGCGCTTTCGAGCGGGCTGCAGGGATATTGATGATCTTGTTACCCTTACCTTTGCCCAACTGCGGCAGCTCCTTAATTGGGAACAGCAACATCCGGCCCTCATTGGTAATCGCCAGGATCTCATCGTTCTCCAAGTCGGCAATACACTGCGGCTGCATCACTTCGGCATTTTCCGGAACCGTCAACAAGGCCTTACCGTTCTTGTTCTTCGATACCATATCACTGCATTTACAGATGAAACCGTAACCGGCATCAGAGCCCATCAGCCATAACTGATCGTCATCGGCCATCATCACTTGGCGGACGTGGCTGCCAGGCGTCAAATTCAAACGCCCCGTAATCGGCTCACCCTGACTACGTGCCGATGGCAAACTATGGGATTCAAGCGCATAGCTCCGACCATCCGAGCCAAGGAAAACCGCAGGCTGGTTGCTCTTACCTCGTGCATGGGCCTGGTAGCCATCACCAGACTTGTAGCTCAATGAGGTTGGGTCAACCTCATGGCCTTTGGCATGGCGGATCCAGCCTTTCTCAGACAGTACCACTGTGATGGCTTCTGAAGGGATCAGTTCGCGCTCGGTCAGTGCTTTGGCTTCTTCACGCTCTACCAATGGCGAACGGCGATCGTCACCGTACTTCTCTGCATCGGCCAAGATCTCTTTCTTGATCAAAGTACTCAAGCGGCGCTCTGAGCCCAGTAACTTCTCGAGGTGATCACGCTCCTTTGACAGTTCATCCTGCTCACCGCGGATCTTGATCTCTTCCAGCTTAGCCAACTGGCGGAGTTTGATTTCAAGAATCGCATCAGCCTGGATAGCAGATAGGTCGAAGCGAGACATCAGCTCAGCCTTCGGATCATCCTCGGTACGGATGATCTCGATAACCTCGTCAATGTTGAGGTAAGCCGCCAACAAACCTTCAAGGATGTGCAAACGGGCATTAACCTTATCCAAGCGGTGCTGCAAGCGACGACGTACTGTGGCACGGCGGAATTCAAGCCATTCCGAGATAATCTGTACCAAGCCTTTAACCTGCGGACGGCCATCAAGGCCCAGCATGTTAAGGTTTACGCGGAAGCTCTTTTCCAGATCAGTCGAGGCAAACAGGTGGTTCATCAACTGCTCGCTATCAACACGGTTAGAGCGCGGTACGATCACGATACGAGTCGGGTTCTCGTGATCCGATTCGTCACGCAAGTCTTCTACCATTGGCAGCTTCTTGGCTCGCATCTGGCTGGCGATCTGCTCAAGCAACTTCGAGCCAGAAACTTGGTGTGGCAATGCGGTGATCACAATATCGCCGCTTTCCTTGTGCCATACCGCACGCATCTTGATGCTGCCGCGACCGGTACGGTAAACCTTTTTCAGATCGGTCTTCGATGTAATGATCTCCGCCTCGGTCGGGTAGTCCGGCCCTTGAACGAATTCCATCACCTCATCAAGCTCTGCTTTCGGATTCTCAATCAGATGTACGGCAGCATTCGCCACTTCGCGGGCATTATGCGGCGGTATATCCGTCGCCATACCAACAGCGATACCGGTCACGCCGTTAAGCAGGATGTGCGGCAACCGGGCTGGCAACATCTTCGGCTCTTTCATCGTGCCATCGAAGTTCAGGCCCCAGTCGACCGTCCCCTGCCCGAGTTCGTTGAGCAACACTTCCGAGAAACGCGACAAGCGCGATTCGGTATAACGCATCGCGGCAAAAGATTTCGGATCGTCCGGCGCCCCCCAGTTACCCTGGCCATCAACCAACGGGTAGCGGTAGGAAAATGGCTGCGCCATCAACACCATGGCTTCATAACACGCCGAATCGCCGTGCGGGTGGTATTTACCCAACACGTCTCCGACAGTACGGGCAGACTTCTTGTACTTGGCCGTTGCCGACAGGCCCAGCTCTGACATCGCATAGATGATGCGGCGCTGAACTGGCTTTAGGCCGTCGCCGATAAACGGCAGGGCACGGTCCATGATCACATACATGGAGTAGTTGAGGTAGGCGTCTTCGGTGAACTTACGCAGCGGGAGCTGTTCAACGCCGTCCATTGAGACATCAGTCATCGTTGGGTATTCCGTTTACGTTTCTGGCCCATGCATCGTCACAGGCCATCAAATCATCAAGCAGGGCTGGCTAACAAATGCGATAAGCCAGCCCCATCAATCACACTTCGGCCATGTCGCCTTTGCTCTGCAGCCAGTGACGGCGGTCTTCCGCACGCTTCTTGCCCAGCAGCATATCCATCATCTCGTTGGTCTGCTCATCATCATCGATAGTCAGCTGAACCAAACGGCGGGTATTCGGATCCATGGTCGTTTCACGGAGCTGGAGTGGGTTCATTTCACCCAGACCTTTGAAGCGCTGGACATTCACTTTACCGCGCTTGTTGCTCAGGCGGTCAAGGATGCCGTCTTTCTCGGCATCATCAAGGGCATAATAGACTTCCTTGCCAAGGTCGATACGGTACAGTGGCGGCATCGCAATATAAACATGGCCAGCACGGACCAGAGACTCAAAGTGGCGCACAAACAACGCGCACAGCAAGGTGGCAATGTGCAGACCATCCGAGTCGGCATCGGCCAGGACGCAGATCTTGCCGTAACGCAAGCCGCTCAAGTCGTCGCTGTCTGGGTCAATACCCAAGGCAACTGAAATATCATGGACTTCCTGCGAAGCCAGTACCTGATCGGCAGAGACTTCCCAAGTATTCAAAATCTTACCGCGCAGCGGCATGATAGCCTGGAATTCACGGTCACGGGCTTGCTTGGCAGAACCACCTGCCGAGTCACCCTCGACCAGGAACAATTCGGTACGGGACAGGTCCTGCTGCGAACAGTCAGCCAGCTTGCCAGGCAACGCCGGGCCCGAGGCAACCTTCTTACGCACCACTTTCTTGCTGGCACGCATACGGCGGTGGGCATTGGCGATACAGACTTCCGCCAACTGTTCGGCAATCTGTGGGCGCTCGTTCAGCCATAGGCTGAAGGCATCTTTGACGACGCCAGAAACAAACGCAGCACACTGGCGGGATGACAGGCGCTCTTTGGTCTGGCCGGCAAACTGCGGGTCTTGCATCTTGACCGACAACACATAGGCACAGCGGTCCCAGATATCATCAGCCGTCAGCTTCACGCCACGTGGCAGCAAATTGCGGAACTCACAGAATTCGCGCATCGCATCGAGCAACCCCTGGCGCAAGCCGTTGACATGGGTACCGCCCTGCGCGGTCGGGATCAGGTTCACGTAACTTTCGGTGATCAGCTCACCGCCTTCCGGCAACCACAGCAAAGCCCAATCAGCCGCTTCGGTCTGGCCACTGAATACACCGGTAAACGGCTCTTCCGGCAACAGGGTGTAGCCCTTCACGCCTTCTGCCAAGTAATCTTTCAGGCCGTCTTCGTAGCACCAACGGATAGTTTCGTCACTTGCCTTGTCGGTAAAGACAATTTCAAGCCCCGGGCAAAGCACCGCTTTGGCCTTAAGGATGTTTTTCAGGCGAGAGACAGAGAATTTCGGGCTATCGAAGTATTTCGCATCCGGCCAGAAGTGGACCCGGGTTCCCTTGGCACGGCGGCCACAGGTGCCGATCACTTCCAGCTCACTGGCTTTGTCACCGTTTTCAAAAGCAATCTGGTAAACCTGACCATCACGTTTTACCGTGACCTCGACGCGGGTCGACAAGGCGTTAACGACCGAGATCCCCACCCCGTGCAAACCACCGGAGAATTGGTAATTTTTACCTGAGAACTTACCACCGGCATGGAGTTTACATAGGATAAGCTCTACCCCTGAAACCCCCTCTTCCGGGTGAATATCTACCGGCATCCCCCGGCCATCATCAATCACTTCCAGTGACTGATCCGCATGAAGAATGACCTCTACCTTGCGGGCATGGCCAGCCAAGGCTTCATCGACACTGTTATCGATGACTTCCTGGCCTAGGTGGTTAGGCCGTACCGTGTCGGTATACATCCCCGGACGGCGGCGTACTGGCTCAAGGCCATTTAGAACCTCAATGGCTCCAGCGTTATAGCTTTGCTCTGTCATAATTACGGAAAGTTACGGAAAAATTTCTGCCACAATAGTCAGTAACCCCAGCTCGGTTGTCAAGCTAGGGTCGAAAATGTGGCCCACAATTGTGAGTCGAATTTGATCCAAGTCGGGACAAGTTCCCCTCAAGCAACAAGTGCTCGGAAGATATTACAAGCCCAAGAATCGAATGATTTGTTCAGGGTAGCGTTCAAATCCGACAAAACTATGATCCCCTTCGGGTTCAACGGTTTGCCGGCAGGCCGAGTATTTCTCGACAGCCCGGCGGTAATCCAGTACCTCGTCACCTTCTTGTTGAAGCAACCATAGTTGCTCAGGGTGGCGGAGTTTGGCCACATCCATCTGGCGCAGTTCATCCATATGTTTGGGCTCCAGGAAATAGCGCTCCCCGGTATAGGGGTTTTCCTGCTCACCCAAGTAATCCTGCAATAACTCATAAGGCTTCACCGCAGGGTTAACCAATACCGCAGGCAACTGATAGTTGTTATTGAGCCAGGTAGAAATATACCCCCCCAGCGAACTGCCGACCAAGCCTATCTGGTATTGATGACGCAATGATTGCACCAGCTCATCAATAAACGTAGCAGCATCTGCAGGGTAGCAGGGGATCTGCGGGATCTCGACCCGGATATCTGGCCGTTCACGGCGGCAGTACTCAGCCATAACCGTTGCCTTGAGGGATTTCGGCGAGCTGTTAAAGCCGTGGATATACAATAGCAACGGCTTCATTTAGTAACCTGCGGACTCAAAATTCGGGGTAAAGTCATGGCCTTCCAAGCGATGGACCTGAGTTTCAAGACGCCCATCACTGTGCAATGACAAATAACGCCAGCCTGGGCTTTTCTGATCCAAGGCAAAGTCATGGGAATCTGGCTGGAACTGGATGCAGGTCGATGGTGTCGCCAGTACCCTGACATCTTGATGGATGCGGTCCAACTCCTGGTGGATATGACCGCACAAAATCGCCTTAACCTGCGGATAACGGCCAATGACCTGCCAGAACGGTTCGCTGTTGTGCAACTGGTGCTGATCAAGCCAAGTGCTTCCAGCCGGCAAAGGGTGATGGTGCAACAAGACCAGCGCATGGCGGTCAGGGTGAGCCGACAGTGCCTCATCGAGCATCTCGAGTTGTTCCTGGCTCAGTTCACCGTGCGGAACCCCTTTGACCTGGCTGTCCAGCAGGATCACCTGCCAATGGTCTCCCGCCAAGAGTTGATGGCAAGGCTTGATCTGTGGCGATGGCAGTACCGCCTGCATGCTTGGCTGGTAATCATGGTTACCCGGCAGCCAGAAACATGGCTGAGACCAGCGTGCTATACCATCGCAAAAGCGCTGGTAGGAATGTTCGGTATGGTCTTGGGAAATATCGCCCGTCGCCACGATAGCATCAAAAGGGCGTGCAGCGGCATCTACCGCATTCAGTACGGCATGAAAGCTGTCTTTTGTCGCGACACCCAACAAACTGCCGCCGTCATCGGCAAACAGGTGGGTATCGGTAATTTGCAGGAGAACCACACTATCGCGGTTCGTCTGTGGCAGAGTAAAAGTCTGCAAAACGTCAAAAACCTTGTCTATCTGATTCTATTAACAAACCGACTGTCTGCTGATCCCGTTTTTAAGGCAATACACCAACCAGTCTCCCAGAAAACGGTTAACTTGATGCTTCTCATCTTTCTGATGCATCCGCATGTTGGGGTAATCATACCTTGGCTTCAGACGCGAAGTCTGCTGAGCGGAACACACTTCTGCGACCCTTGCATCGTGGTACAACCTGATCGTCATTTTCGGGATCAGGTAATCCGGCAGTGATTCTTCTGCCTTGAGATGAAGTTCAACCACTGTGGTATATCGGGTCGATTCAGTAATGGTCAGATGATATTCCTGTTCCGAAACACAATAAATGCATTGGTCCCCTACCTGATCGCTTTTTGGCAGCAATGGGAGCAACTTCGCATAGTTGGTTTCGTAAAGTCGCATGATACCAGCAAAATCAACAGTGTATCTTCTATTCAATCGGTATCCTCAGTGAGTGTGGTCGTCTAACGCGCAGCCTGCAACCGAGTGTAGTTCAATTGCAACCATTGCAGGGCAATGATCGAGGCCGCATTCTCAATTTTACCAGATTCTACCCACTGGTAAGCGTCTTCTCGAGAAACCACATGCACTTTGATATCTTCGCCTTCCTCTTCCAGGCCATGGATCCCTTCTGCCGTGGTACTGTCTATCTCACCGACAAAAATATCCAAGGTTTCCGAGCAACCACCAGAGCTAGACAGGTAACGGGTGATTTTATGCAACGAGCCAACTTCAACGCCCGCTTCTTCCACTGATTCACGGCGGACAACATCATCCGCCTGTTCACCCGGTTCAATAATACCGGCCACTATCTCTAGCTGCCATGGCGAGCAATCAGCAGCCATCGCACCTACCCGGAACTGTTCAACCAATACAACCTGATCGGTATGGGGGTCATAAGGCAACATAGCCGCAGCATGGCCACGTTCGAACATTTCACGGTCCAATGGCTGACTCCAGCCTCCCGCAAATAGGCGATGGCGAAAACGGTATTTCACCATGCTGAAAAAACCTTGGTACAAAGGCTCCTCGGCGAGAACTTCGACGTCGTCACGAGAAAACTGTCCTGGTCCGCCTTGCTTAGCACCTGTTTTTGCCATGTTTTTATTCCTTTTGCCCTTTCTGACACGGCCTCCGGCCGACGAAGGCATATATCATTCCATTCCCGCCAAGGAACGGCAATGATTTAATTCAACATTTATGACAATTATTGTGATTTTTTTTAAGTCGCTTTTCGCAACGAAAAGCTTAAAATCACATTTAATCCAGTAAAATATCGTAAAATAAAGTAAATTGTTCAATGATCAGTTTCAGGCAAGGAAACATAGGTTAAACTGGAGCCTTGCTCTTATTTTTGTCAGGACCAGGAAAGGCATACATGAAAAAATTGCTTCCGCTTTTTGTTAGCTTTGCGCTTGGCGGTCTTAGCCATACTGCACTGGCTGATGATCTCGCCGAAATCTACCAACAAGCAAAACAAAATGACCCTCAGCTGCTACGTGCGGCTGCCGATAAAGACACTGCGTTCGAAGCGATTAACTCCACTCGAAGCGCATTGCTACCACAGATAAATTTAACTGCTGGATACAACGCTCTTTTTCTTGATAGCGATAACCCAAACACTGATAACGGTTTTGATGTAGGTCTTTCTCTAGATCAATCAATCTACAACCGTGCCAGCTGGGTGAACCTAGATATCAGCGAGAAAGTGGCCCGCCAGAGTGATGCTTTTTATGCGACCTCTCAGCAAGGCCTGATCCTGCGTGTTTCTGACGCCTACTTTGCCGTGCTACGCGCAATGGATGACTTAGAATTCGTCCGTGCCGAAAAAGCCGCTGTAGGCCGCCAGCTAGAGCAAACCAAGCAGCGTTTCGAAGTTGGCCTGTCAGCGATTACCGATGTTCATGATGCCCAGGCACAGTACGACAGCGTACTGGCTGATGAAATTTTGGCAGAAAACTCACTGACCAACAGCTACGAAGGCCTACGTGAAATCACCGGCCAGGCCCACACTAATCTGAGCGTTCTGGATACCCGCCGCTTCAGTGCCAGCGCACCTAAATCACGTGTAGAAAGCCTGATCACAGATGCTGAGACAGAAAACCTTAGCCTGTTGACTGCCCGTATCTCTCAAGATATCGCCCGTGACGAAATTGCCCTGGCAGAGTCAGGCCATTTGCCAACCCTGTCTTTCAATGCTGGTTATAACTACGACGATAAGCAGGCTTCAACTGATGATGGTTCTTTGACTGCTGGCATCAATCTTGCTCTTCCTGTTTACACCGGTGGCCGCGTGACCTCTGAAGTGAAACAGGCCCAATACGGCTATGTAGCAGCAAGCGAAGATCTGGAAGGCTCTTACCGCAGTGTTGTTCGTGACGTCCGCGCTTTCTACAACAACATCAATGCCTCTATCGGTGCTCTTCGCGCTTACCAACAGTCTGTGGTTTCTGCCCAGTCTGCTCTTGAAGCGACAGAAGCCGGTTTCGATGTGGGTACCCGTACCATTGTTGATGTACTAGATGCGACTCGCCGCCTGTATGATGCTAACCGCCAGCTGGCCAATGCTCGCTACGATTACATCATCAGCCAGCTTCAGCTAAAACAAGCCGTTGGCTCACTGAACGAACAAGATATCTTGGACGTTAACGCTGGCTTGGTAAAAGCGAAGTAATCGCAACCTAGCTTAAGCAAACCATATAAAAAAGCGCCCTCAGCAATGACGGCGCTTTTTTAGTATCTTTGCCTAACCGAAGCCCTGCTCTTATTGAGGTGCTTTCAGGCTCAGTCCAAGGAGAGGCCCTGTTAGCCCCTTCCCCCTTTGATCGCTTCAATGATTTCGGTTGTCGAACAACCGTCCTCGAAGTTAAGCACGCGAACCTCACCACCAGCCGCAATCACTTCCTGGCCACCGGCAATTTCTTCCGGCTTGTAATCGCCCCCCTTGACCAACAGCGTCGGCAAGATCTCACTGATCAGGCGCTGCGGGGTTTCTTCGCTAAATGGCACGACCCAATCAACGGCCCCCAAACCTGCCAACACGGCCATACGGCGATCTTCAGGGTTCACCGGGCGGCCAGGGCCTTTGAGCACCTGAACAGAGCTGTCTGAGTTCACCGCGACTATTAAGCGATCACCCAATTTAGCTGCCTCGTTGAGGTAGGCGACGTGACCTGCATGCAGGATATCGAAACACCCGTTGGTCATCACCACTTTCTCGCCACGGGCACGGGCCGCTTTGACCGCTTGCTTAAGCTGAGCTTCACTGATCACACCAAAACCGCTGTCCTGGCTACCGTGAATAGCTTCGGTCAGTTCAATGGTCGACAAGGTCGATGTACCCAGTTTACCCACCACAACACCAGCGGCAGCATTGGCCAATTTACACGAGTCAGACAAAGACTTGCCCGCCGCCAGCGAAGCCGCCAGCACCGAGATAACCGTGTCACCGGCACCGGTCACATCATAGACCTCTTTGGCCTGGGTCGGCATATGCAGCGGCTCCTGGCCTTTTTGCAGCAGGGTCATACCATGCTCGCTGCGGGTGACTAGCAAGGCTTCAAGCTCAAAACGCTCAATTAATGCCAAGCCTTTTGCCACCAAATCCTCTTCAGACAGAGCTTTACCCGCCACAGCTTCAAACTCTGACAGGTTTGGCGTTAGCAACGTTGCGCCACGGTAGCGTTCAAAGTCCGCCCCTTTCGGGTCAACCATCACTGCAACTCCAGACTTACGCGCCAACTGGATCATAGCCTGAACATGCTCAAGGGCTCCCTTGGCATAATCCGATAGCACAACCACTTTGCTCGATGCCAGTGCTTGCTCCATACGAGGCAAAATCACATCCGCCGGCACGTTGTGGAAACCTTCCTCGAAATCCAAACGGATCATCTGCTGACCGCGACTCATCACCCGCAGTTTGGTGATGGTTGGATAGTCCGGCAAAGTCACAAAGTCACAGCGCACATCCAATGACGACAGCTTTTCCGACAACGCACGGGCAGGTTCATCAATACCAGTCAAGCCCACCAAACGGGCATGCCCGCCCAGCGCCGCGATATTCATGGCCACGTTGGCCGCACCACCCGGACGCTCCTCTACCTGATCGACTTTTACTACAGGGACGGGGGCTTCAGGGGAAATACGGCCTGTCGGCCCATACCAGTAGCGATCTAGCATGACATCACCCACGACCAGCACGCCTGCTTGATCATAATCAGGAAGAGTCAGTTTCATTTTTTTCTCCGGGATTGTGATAACCCCCAAATATTAACACAAAGCCAATTTAGCATGCATCTGCTCGGGGGATTTCAACAATGATTCAACCACAAAGAGCAAGAAAAACGCCTCGCCCTTGTTGTTCAATATTACGTGCTTGGCTCTAGCAATGACTGCCAGATCGTTTGGACACATTGGCGCTCATCCGCAAAACGCCCTTCTTCGACATAGGCCGGTAAACCCAGCAAGCTCAAGCGGTGTATTTCGTCCCGCATCACACAATAGGCCTGCTTAAGCTGCATCGCTTGTTCCGGTGCCAAAATATCGTAATCGGCCATGGTATCGAACAAGCGGACATTATCAGACCAACGGGTCAGGGCCTTTTCTCCAGCCGCATGCTGCAATACCAAGTACTGGGCTAGGAACTCAATATCCGTGATCCCGCCTTTGTCCTGCTTGAGGCCGAACATTCCCGCCTTTTTGCTGCCGAGGTGCTCACGCATCTTATGGCGCATATCAACCACTTCCTGACGCAAGGGGGCAGCCTCCCGGCTGGACATCAGGATGGATTGCCTTACATTGGCAAACGCCTGCTGGAGCGGGGCATCCCCATAAATCATTCTTGCCCTGACCAACGCCTGATGCTCCCAGGTCCAGGCTTCTTTTTGCTGGTAATCGGCAAATGCCTCCATTGTGCTGACCAGCAGCCCCGAAGCCCCTGACGGCCTTAGCCGGACATCCACTTCATACAACACGCCCGATGCGGTACGGGTTGAGAACAAATGGACAATTCGCTGTGCCAATCTTAGGTAGAACTGCCTGCCGTCTATCTCTTTGCGGCCATTGGTGTAGACATTATCCGGACAGTCATGGAGGAAGACCAAATCCAAATCTGAGCCATAGCCCAGCTCCCAACCACCGACCTTGCCATAGCCCAACACGGCGAAGCCTCGCCCGCTTCGCTCGAGCAAATGCGTCGGCTCACCGTATTTTTCCACCATTTGCAGCCAGGCCTGGTTAACCACGGCAGCAACAATGGCTTCGGAAAGGTAAGTCAGATGATCACTGACCTTCATCAATGGCAATGCGCCAGCTATATCTGCCGCTGCGATACGCAGCAATTGGGTCTGCTTGAACTGGCGAATCGCCTCCATCTGCTGCTCCATATCCTCTTCAGGAATACGGGCAAGGAATTCGCGTAGCTCGTCACCGTAGTGTTCAAGCGGGGTCGGGTTGTAGAGGTGTTGGGGATCAAGCAGCTCATCGAGCAGGATCGGGTATTGGGCCAACTGGGTGGCAACCATTGGACTAGCCGCACATAGACGCACCAGTTGCTCAAGTGCCGCCGGGTGCTCACTGAGCAGCTCGAGGTAGGTGGTTCGGGTTGCAATACGGACAATCAGTTTACTGACCCGCTCCAACACGGCTGGGGCATCGTCCCGGGTCACTATTAGCATCAACACTGCAGGCATTAGTTTAGCAAGGACTTCGCGGCCACGAGGCCCAAGCGTACGCTTCGATAGCTCAGCCTTCATATTGCCCAGTACAGAAAGCTGGCTCTCTGCCTCTGGCGCGTTGAGCTCGGCAAGGATCGCTGTCACTACCTCTGGATCTTTTATCATCGCCCACATTTCATGGAACTGGGCCGTGGCTTCACTTTGCGGCTCTTCCTCATCACTACCGATGATGTCATCGAACACTTCGTGGATTGCTGCCATATTGCAGCCAACCGCCTGCTCTAACCCAGCCCAATTATCAAAACCCATCGCCAATGCCAAGCGGCACTGGTCGAGCGGTTTATCCGGCAATGTCTGGGTCTGCTTGTCATCAATAGCCTGCAAAAGGTTTTCCAACTTGCGCAAGAACGCGTAGCCCTGTTCGAGATCATCGACTTGCTGGCAAGGCAATAAACCCTGAGCCCGAATTGCCTGCAGGGTCTCACGCAAGCCACGCCCGCGTAATTCAGGCGTGCGGCCACCACGGATCAACTGGAAAGACTGGGCGATAAACTCCACTTCGCGGATCCCGCCCGGACCGAGTTTGATATTGTTGGTGAGGCCACGCCGGCGCACTTCGCTACTGATCATCGCCTTCATCCGGCGCAGTGACTGTATGGCGCTGAAATCGATATAGCGGCGGAACACAAAAGGCCGCAGCATCTGGCGCAACTCCTGGTACTGGGAGAAACTCTCCTTGCCCATGACCCGCGCTTTGATCATGGCGTAGCGTTCCCAGTCACGGCCTTGCTCCTGATAGTAATCTTCCAGCGCAGCATAGCTCATGACTAATGGGCCACTATCACCAAATGGCCGCAGGCGCATATCGACCCGGTAGCAGAATCCATCAAAGGTCTGCTGGTCAAGGGCTTTGATCAAACGCTGTCCCAAACGGGTAAAGAACTGGGCATTAGCCAGGCTACGGCGCCCACCTTGGGTTTCGCCATTTTCCGGATAGGTAAAGATCAAATCGATATCAGACGAGAAATTGAGCTCGCCCCCCCCGAGCTTACCCATGCCGAGGATCAGCATAGGTTGGGCTTCACCACAACTGTTCATTGGTGTGCCCCACTCCCTGCAGCATTGTGCATAAAGCCAGTTGTAGGCTTCCATGATCATCGCTTCGGCCAACATAGAAAGGTGGCCAAGGCTCAAATCCAGGCTGTCATGGCCGACAAAGTCCCGCCAGGCAATCCAAACCATCTCACGGCGGCGGAACTGACGCAGTACCCGCATCATGCCCGTTTCATCATTCACTGCTGCCAATGCGTCAGCCAACTCGGAGCGATAGTTTTCTGCACGTTCAGGGTCGTCCAAATGCAAGGCTAACCACGGCAATAAGGCTGCATCTCGGGCTATCGAGGCGGTAATAAAATCACTGTAGGCCAATGCCTGCTTGAGTTCGTCAAGCTTCTCCTGAGGCCAATCAGCTATTGCCTCTGGTTGGGCACAACTCACTTTATCCCACGCCTTGTCCATTGCGGTTTGGAAGCGATCCTGCACAGTCATAGGGGTTCCTTTTCAAATGCCGTTGTCTTACCTACCCGGCACATTTTACCAAAACCATACTGGCTGGCCGGGTATTGATTGTCCTTACGATAGCACAACGCCCGCGCGAGGCGGGCGTTGATTTGATAGCAAAAGTGTATTTATTTATACATTGAAGGCTTGGATTTTCTTTTCCAATTCAGTGGCATGATTTTGCATTGCATCCGAGGTTTCCGACAGTTCGGTCACCACTACAACCGATGCTTCCACCAGTTCGCGGACATTGGTCAGGTTCTGGTTCATCTCGTCAGCAACCGTGCTTTGCTGCTCGGCTGCCGATGCGATCTGGAAGTTCATATCATTGATCAAACTGACCTGCTCAACGATTTTATCCAGCTCGCCCCCCGCACTGGTCACCAAATCTACCCCTTCGGCCGCTTCAACCACACTTTGTTCCATTAAACCTACTGCCTGTTGGGCACTGGTTTGCAGCTGGGAAATCATTTCCTGGATTTCAACCGTTGCCGTTTGGGTGCGCTGGGCGAGGTTACGTACCTCGTCTGCCACTACGGCAAAGCCACGCCCTGCATCACCGGCACGGGCAGCTTCAATCGCCGCATTAAGCGCCAGCAGGTTGGTTTGCTCTGAGATACTCTGGATTGTGACAATGACAGTACCGATTTGCTCAACACGCTCTTCGACCTGATTCACTGCATTGGCTGACTGGCTAATATCCTGTGACAACTGGTTGATAGTACCGATAGTCTGGGACACGAACTGCTGCCCCTGGACAGCCTGTCCCGAAGTCCCCTCCGTTGCACTCGAGGCCTCACGGGCATGCTCAGCCACGGTCTGCACCGTCGAGGTCATTTCACTCATCGCCGATGCCAACTGGTCGATTTCATTGAATTCTTCCTGCGCCGACTCCTTGGTTTCAATCATGCTAATCGACATCACTTCAGCCAAGCCTGATAGCTCACCGGCGGCATCGCGCTGGTTACAAATCACCTCACGCAACTGAAGGCGGGTCTTTTCCAATTCTTTGGCCAAGTCACCGTATTCGTCACGGCACTCCATCACTATCGGCTGGGTCAGGTCCCGGGCAGCCAGTCGCTTAATGCTATCAGCCAGGTACCGGGTCTGACGCAGCATGACATGGGATCCCCCCAGCAAAATCACTACAAAGGCAACAATCATCAAAGCCGTTTGCCACGCCACCTGCACCAGATACTGCTGGTAATAAGCGTCAGCTTCCGAGGCTGGCTGCGAGGCCACCACCACCCAGTTCAAACGCGGAAGTTCAACCGCATATTCAAAACGTGATTGATCAGAAAAAATCAGGCTGGCCTGCCCGTTTAACTGCTGCAAGGCACGGTTGAGGCTACCCTGGCTGTCTATCTCTCCGTGCAACTCAGACAGTGCATGGACACTTGGGTGGCCTATTACCCTGTTGCTTCCCCGCTCGACCAAATAGACATAGGCGCCGCTGTTCATGGCAGCCGCCTGTGCGGCAACTACTTGCTCAACCAGTACTATATCCTGCTGGCTAGCCGATGGCAGGGCTTGAATGACTGCCGCAGTGGCTTGCGCTTGTTCTTGCGCCCTGTCTTGTTGGATATCCACTACCGACTGGTAGAAAGTGCTGGCATCCCAAAGCTGCTTGCCGACCAACAAAATGGTACTAAATACCATTAGCAAGAGCAGTTTGGGGATCAACCGGATATTTGTCAGCCCTTTCTCCCAAGGCTTGAAAACCATTTTGGTCATGTGGTATCTCCATATATGCTTGATACTCCTTCGCAGAATCAGCTCCCAAGTAAGGTGGTCAATTCTGCACAGGGTGTAGGGAAGTCGGTGCCTAGAAATCTATTTATTTTTCGCACCGAAACAATACATCACATTCTATCTATCGGCTGCGCAGTACAAAAATTTAATGATGAAAAAGATCGACCCCGTCAAATATGAGCTTAATCCGATGAGCCTGATGTCATTGGTATTGTCGTTTCTATCACTGACCATTGTGACGACCATGATCTTCTTACCCAAGGAGAGTAATGGCTACTTGTTGCTGCTCGGCATCGATACCTTTATCTGTTTGGTATTCTGGTGCCAGTTATTAGCGGACTTTTTTCGTAGCAAGGATAAAACCACTTACCTCAAAACCCATTGGATTGACTTCATCGCCAGTATCCCGATCATCGAGCAAATTCGTTTTGCCCGCCTACTGCAAATCTTCCGGGTGATCAGGCTGATCCGCTCAAGCCAACATGTTCTTAACCAAATTCGTAGCAACCGCCGCGAAGCAACCGTTGCCAGCATCTTCCTGTTATTAACCGTGTTGGTCTCGGTTGGCTCGGCCCTGATGCTGATTCTCGAGGGTAAAGTCCCAGAGTCCAATATCAAAGATGCCAGTGATGCCCTGTGGTGGGTGTTCGTCACCATTTCCACTGTCGGCTATGGTGACCACTACCCGGTGACAGTGCTTGGTAAAATGCTGGCTGCGGTCATTATTGTTTGTGGGGTAGGTTTGTTTGGTATGGTGGCCGGCCTGGTGAGTTCCATTATCTCCGATCCGGAGCAGAAGAAAGAGCAGGATGATGCCCGCCACGAACGAGAGTGGCAAACGATGCTGGCTAACCAACAACGGTTAATTGAGCGCCTTGAAACAATTGAAAAAAAGCTGGAAGAGAGCAATCACAACAAATAGCCCATAACAAAACACCCGGCATTCGCCGGGTGTTTTCACTAAAGCATAGTGCCTGTTAAGGCCAGTATGGCATGAGCTCGATACCCATCTGGCGGGTCTGATCCATCGCATGGATCAACGACTCCTCTTTGCGCTGGAGCCATTTTTCTATCTGGCTGCGATCCTCTTCGTCTTCCTGCTCACCCGACAATTGGCGGATAGGTTCCAGGTGACGAAGATCCTCAATCCCCTGCTGCAGGTCGAGCCACGGCATGCGGAAAGCCATTCGCTTTTCCTCTTCATATAAGGAGGCAAAGCTCAAGCCACTCATCAAATTGCGGATCAAGCGCGGCTGCTGGTCGAGATAATCAACTCGGTTAAGCTGACGCTCAGCCGGAAAAACATCAAGCAATTCCTGCCACGAACGCGCCAGCATATTATCAGCAAAGCCTTTAACCGGCTCGGCCAAGCGGGCACGGGACTTATCATCGAGGAACGGCTGCCAGCCACGGCTTAAGATCCAACGGCTCAAGTTGAGTAGCAAACCGCAGTAACGTGCCGAGCTGAGCAGGAGCAACATGTCGTTGTCGTCTGGTAGTTCCGCTTGAACAACCTCGAGCTGCTTGACCAATTGCTTGCGGGCATTGAGCTTTTTCAGTGCATGGCCTTTTTCAGCCAGCAAATACTCCAAGCCTTCTGCATCACCTAGCCAGTCCAACTCTCCTTCTAGCCACTGCAGTTCCTGGCGTAATAGGGCACTGGCCCGACGCGGGATCATACCGCCGAAAGTGACGAGGGTTTGGCGAATCAAGCCAAGCGCTTGCTGGATTTGAACCAATGCCTTTGGCTCTTGGCGCTCAGCAAAAATTTGTTCATGGTAATGCCAATGACCCAGTGCATGTTCAAGGGTTTTGACAAACACTGTTTCAACCGACTCATTACCGTCGAGTTTGACAGGCTCGAGTTGGGTCACTTCATCGCCCAGGTAGCCTGCCGCCAAACGGTAGCCTCTTGCGGCTTTGCTCAAGTTACCGAGGCGCATGCCACCATCGGCGCACAATTCACGGGCCAAAGTAAACAAGGCATCAGTTTGACCTGACTTTAACTCCAGCTCGACTTCGCAGATCGGCGTCGTTTCACCATTGGCACTCACTTCCCCTTGGTCAAAAGCCAGTTCGACCTGACTACCATCGGGCATCGCAACCAACCATTGCTGGCGGACGAAGTCCGTAGAGAAAAGCGGCGCAAGTTGCTGCTGGGTACGCTCAACATCAAACCCTTCCGGCCAGGCATCAGCTGGATGCAGGGCAAGATCAGGATCGGTGCTGTTGGTTTCGGCATTGTATTCCGGACGCTGGTGCAGTCCGGCGACCACGCGGCCGTGGGTCTTCAATGTTTGGACAAATACATCATCAAAACGACGGATCCGAAGACCGATATCGTGCTGGCGAAGAATTTGGTCTGGGGTGTCGAAGTAGACATTGCCTAACTCGCGACGACTTTGCTGCAGAACTTTCGCTTCAGATATTTTTTTCAGTAACTGGCTCGAAAATTCTGGTGAGACGAAAAACTTCAGTTCTATCTCAGTTTCCATAGTTCTACCTATAAACAGTGGCAAACCAAGGATATTGGCAATTGCACTCCGGGGCAAGCATGAAATATAAACAAAACCTTGATCGAAATTAGTTCCCCTATACTTACTTATGCGTTACCATGCGCGCCTTAATGACCATCGCTCAAGAATTAGCCATTTAAGGCACTTTCTAGGTTATTCGGCTATGCCAGTAAATACTATTATGGGGCTATTTGCTAAGTCCCCGATCAAACCCCTGCAACGTCACGTTACCCGTGTAAATGAGTGTTGCGAACTGCTTGTCCCTTTCTTCGAAGCCTGTAAGGCGGGTGATTGGGATCAGGCGGCTGTCCTGCGCGAGCAGATCTCCCAGCTTGAAAAAGATGCGGATGTGCTTAAGCGAGAAATCCGTCTGAAGCTTCCTCGTGGCCTTTTCATGCCAGTCGATCGTACTGACATGCTTGGTCTACTGACCCAGCAAGATAAGCTTGCCAACTTGTCGAAAGACATTGCGGGCCGCGTCTTGGGTCGCCAGCTTCAAATTCCTTCCGAAATGTATCCTGACTTTATCGCCTACGTTCAACGTTGCCTTGACGCCGCCAATCAGGCGAACCGTGTCATCAACGAACTGGACGAGCTTCTTGAAACAGGCTTTAAAGGCAGAGAAGTGACGCTCGTGGCTGAGATGATTAACCAGCTTGACGTTATCGAAGACGATACCGACAGCATGCAGATCAAGCTTCGCCAACAGCTCATGTCCATCGAAGACCAACTCAGTCCGGTGGATATCATGTTCCTTTACAAGATTCTCGAGTGGGTTGGTGCTATCGCTGACCAGGCACAACGTGTCGGCTCTCGTCTTGAAATCATGCTATCGCGCTCATAAGCGAAAGAGTGTAACAAAAACAAGGTTTTACAATGGAAATCCTGGCTAACTACGGCACCATTCTTATTTTGGTGGCGGCTTTTTTTGGTCTATTGATGGCTATTGGTATTGGCGCAAACGATGTTGCCAACGCCATGGGTACCTCGGTCGGTTCTAAAGCACTGACGGTTAAACAAGCAATCATCATTGCGATGATCTTCGAGTTTGCAGGTGCTTACCTAGCAGGTGGTGAAGTTACAGATACCATCCGCAAAGGGGTTATCGACACCTCGCTATATGCTGCCAACCCGGAAGTATTGGTGTACGGCATGATGTCAGCCCTATTGGCTGCTGGTACTTGGTTACTGGTTGCGTCCTACATGGGCTGGCCGGTATCTACTACTCACTCCATTATTGGTGCCATCATCGGTTTTGCCTGTGTTTCAGTCGGTACTGACGCAGTTGACTGGAGCTCTGTTCAGGGTATTGTCGGCAGTTGGCTTATCACACCGTTGATCTCGGGGCTGTTTGCTTATGCTATTTTCATCAGCGCCCAGCGCCTTATCTTCGATACTGATAATCCAGTAATCAATGCTAAGCGCTTCGTGCCTATCTACATGTTCATTACCACAATCGTAATCGCTCTAGTTACGATCAAAAAGGGTCTGAAACACGTAGGTCTTCACCTTTCAGGCGGTGAAGCATGGCTAGCTTCTGTTGCTGTGTCCCTCATTGTAATGATGTTAGGTTACATTTATATTAACCGTAAGTTCACAGACGACGGTTCGACCGTTGATAGCAATGGATATGCCGGTGTTGAGCGTATTTTCAGCGTGCTGATGGTGGTTACAGCTTGTGCGATGGCCTTTGCCCACGGCTCTAACGATGTAGCCAATGCTATCGGTCCTCTATCTGCCGTTGTCACTACCGTTCAGAACATGGGTGAAATCACAGCCAAGAGTCAAATTGCTTGGTGGATCTTGCCACTAGGTGGTTTCGGTATTGTTCTCGGCCTAGCAACAATGGGTCACAAGGTTATGGCCACCGTTGGTACAGGTATTACCGAACTGACACCAAGCCGTGGCTTTGCTGCCCAACTAGCAACTGCCTCTACCGTTGTTTTGGCATCGGGCACAGGCCTGCCGATCTCAACGACTCAGACACTGGTTGGTGGTGTCATTGGTGTTGCTTTTGCCCGTGGTATCGCGGCATTGAACCTGGGTGTGGTACGCAACATTGTTGCTTCTTGGGTGGTAACCCTGCCGGCCGGCGCTCTGCTTGCAGTCATTTTCTTCTACGTAATGCAAGCTGTGTTTGGTTAAACACCGTCAAAGCGGGCTCAAGATCAAAAGAGGGAGGCTATGCCTCCCTCTTTTCTTGCACCCAACGCACAAAATTCTTAGACTTCCTCTCTTAGAGAAAAACAGGCTCTCCCCCAAGGAATCAAATTGTGAAGCAGCTAATCAGCTTACTATTATTCGCTTGTGCCATGGCGACCATGCCTGCACAGGCCCAACAAACTCGGTATATCTCCGACAACCTATTTACCTACATGCACAACGGCCCAAGTACGCAATACCGTATCATGGGTAGCGTGAATGCCGGTACCAAAGTCGATCTACTCGAAACCAACAGCAGCACAGGTTTTAGTAAAATCCGTGATAACCGCGGCCGCACCGGCTGGGTTAACTCTGATTTCGTTTCGACCCAAGTAGGCCTGAAAGTACGCTTCCCTGCACTAGAAAAAGAGCTGACTGAAGTGAAGTCCCAGTTGGAAGAAGCGCTGGAGTCGGGCGACGAGAAAACCGCTAGCCTGCAGAACTCGCTGAAGCTTCGCAACGAACAAATTACGGATCTGGAAACCCAGAACGGCCAGCTTAACGAGCAGCTAATGAGCTCACAGGCAGAGATCCGCGAACTGCGCGCCCGCCTGGATACCCAAAAAGATGACCTGCTAATGCGCTGGTTCACTTACGGTGGTATGGTTGCCGGTGGTGGCCTGCTATTCGGCCTAGTTCTTCCTCACCTTATCCCACGTCGCCGCAAGCGCAACAACGGCTGGGCATAATCTCTTAGGTAGATATAAGGCAGGATCAAAAAAGGCAGCTAGGCTGCCTTTTTTATTACTTCTTCCGGGCCAGATTACCACTCCGACAACGCTGGCATCGCTATCAAGTAAGACTCAAAGTCGAACACCACCTCACGCGGATCAATCCGCCGCAGTACCACGCCCGGAGCTATCTCATCCCCTTCATAAGCCTCGCTGCCATTGACCTTGACCCAGCGGCTATCCGCCGATGATGAGTAAATGTGGGTCTGGAAATTCAGGTGTGGGATCCTATCTTGTACGGATGCCGGCAGATCACCGACATTAACCGTTTTAAGCGGAGCCTCGGGCTCTGGCATAGGCGGCAACCGTTCTTCCTGCAACAACTGCGGCAGAGTTTCCCCATCACCGGTTGCCGCAATCGCAGCCTTTAATTGACTTGCCAACTGTGGCGATAGCTCAGAGTAATCCAGCGCCTCCAGATCCCAACTGTCATCTACGGCATTCACTGACGAACGATTGAGTGACGGATCAGCTGAGGAAGGTAACGGAACGGGGTCGCTATCCCAACCATTAGGCTCACTGGCGGCTTGAACGGGTACCGATGATGTTTGGGTGTAACTCACCCGGTACGGTTGTCCCGCTTGGCGAGGGAGAGGCTCGGCATAAAACTGTGGGTAATCTAATCGCTCAATACCTTGCGGATATTGCGGAATGACAGTCGCTGCGACGTCAAGCACTGATGCAGGCACCTCTTCAGGCAAAATATCAGGTGCTGGTGTGGTTACCTGTTGTACTGTTGCCTCAGGTGCAGCAACCTGAGGCTCTGCGGTATATAGCTGCGGTGCCATGGCCGCTTGTTGTTGCTGGAAAAACAAGTATCCCAACATCCCTATCACCGGCAAGGCAAAGCCGACACCCGGTAGCAACCAAGGGTTGGCCTGCTTTGGGGCGGGCCCTGTGCGGTATGCCGCGCCAGAAGGCAGCGTTGCTGGTGCACGCTGGGCATCCGACTGCGCTAGGGCAGATAATAACTTCGACATTAACTTTTCTCCGGTTGCAGGGTCGGGCCCGGTAAATTCAGAGCTGAATCAATCACCATTAAGGTGCGAGGCCCGGCAATCCCATCCACCGATAAATCTTGTGCCCGCTGGAAGCGACGCAGTTTGTTGAGCAGGGCTTGCTCGAAGGTATCCTGGTTCTCAGGCATCACACCCAGCAACTGGCTGAGCTGACGATCGAGCCATTGAACCCTTGGGCCCTGCTGGCCATAACGGATCGCTGTTTTGTCTCCCAACGGCGGTCGCCACAGCAAGGTGTATTCACCGTTCCAGCGCTGTGCCAGCCACTGGGCGCCAACAGCAAAGCGTTGCCCTGCCAATAGCAACTCAACCCGGTCTTGGCCAATCGTATACAAGGTCGCAAAATAGCTCTCCCCACTCGGCTCGCGGAGCTCAACAATCGCAGGGCGATTGATCAATGCCAGTTGCTCCAGTGACCCCGTACCGTTAAAGCAACTTAACTGAACACGGCTTCCAGACTCACAATTGGCCTGGTTGAGTTGGGTGCTATATCCCCAGAGCTTGTATAGGGTCTGCATCGCCAAACGTTCAGAACTGGCTTGGGTGATCACCTGCTGCCACATATCCCGGGGAGATAGGCGCTGCGGGCTAACCTGTGGAAGCATTGGCTGCTGAGGGGTTGTCTGCACGAACTTGGTGGCCGGCTGTGCCAATATCGATTGAGAAGCGGTAGGCTGACTTGCTGTCACCGGCTCTTGAACGGAAGCTGTGGCTGCAGCAGAGGGTTGCACCGCAGCATTGGGTTCAACCGGCAAAGACGGGCTGCTAGGTTGCGATAAAATACCAGACCAGTAGCCTAAGCCAACGGCAGTGATAATACCTGCAGCCAAGGCAACCGCCAAAGGCTTGCGTGTGGCAGCTGGTGGCTCCGAATTACCTGGAGCGGCATATTGCGGTAACTGCCAGCTCAGGACATCACTGCACGCCCGCTCAACCAACTCTTTATTGACCAAGTGGGTCGACTGTTGGTGGGCCAGTTGCATCGACTTATCACACACCAGATTGATAAGCCTCGGGATCCCACCGGTTGCCTTGGCAATTTGCTTGGTCTGGGCAGGGGCAAACACCTCATGCAGACAATCCACCGCCTGCAGGCGGTAGTGGATATATTCCCGCACTTCATCTTCTGTCAACGGAAGCAAATGGTAGCGGGAGGTGATCCGCTGGGCTAACTGACGCAACCTGTCTTGCTGCAGTAGTTGCTGCAGCTCAGGTTGGCCAACCAGCACCACCTTGAGTAGTTTGACGCTGTCAGTTTCAAGGTTGGTCAGCAAGCGCAGTTGCTCAAGCACCTCCGGCAGCAAGTGCTGGGCTTCATCAATGAGCAGCAGGGTCTGGCGCCCCTCCCGGTGGTTGGCCAACAAATGCTGGTAAATACCATCGGTCAGGGTTTTGATGGTTGCCTCATCGGTATAATCAATGCTCAGCTCATCGCACAAGCTAGCTAGCAACTCCCGGGTCGAGAGTGACGGGTTCATAATGACCGCCACCTGAGTTTCCTGGGGCAATCGCGATACCAACGCACGCAGGACGGTTGTCTTACCGGTACCCACCTCGCCGGTCAACAAACCGAAACCGCCCCCTCCATTGAGGCTAGACAACATGTGGGTCAATGCTTCACGGTGACGCTCACTCAGATAAAGGAAGCGTGCGCTGGGCACAATAGAAAATGGTGATTCGGTGATCCCAAAAAAGTCCTTGTACATGCCTTTTGATCTCTTATTGTCGGCCTGGAAGGGGAAACCCCCTACGTTACCTGTCCCTTAACTGAATGTATAGCCCTTCAGATGAGGGCTGACAAGGGTTTTGCCTCCAAAGCCCGACCTGCCGCAAGCCATTCGTGAGTGCACCCAAGGTTTGGTATACTCGGCCTATAACAGTCTGCAGTCAGAGCGAAAAAGGATAAATCAGTGCAAACGTATTTAGTTGGCGGGGCTGTTCGAGATGCCCTGCTGGAACTACCAGTAAAAGACAAAGACTGGGTCGTGGTTGGTGCGACTCCCGAGCTAATGCTGGATCAAGGCTATAGCCAGGTCGGCAGCGACTTCCCGGTGTTCCTTCACCCCAAGACCAAACAAGAATACGCCCTCGCCCGTACCGAGCGAAAATCTGGCCAAGGCTATACCGGCTTTACCTGCTATTCCGCACCTGATGTCACTCTGGAGCAGGATTTAATGCGCCGGGATCTCACCATCAATGCCATTGCCCAGGCTGAAGACGGCAGCCTGATTGACCCTTACCAAGGCCAGCGCGATCTGGAGTTGCGCCAGTTGCGCCATGTCTCCCCCGCATTTGTCGAAGATCCGCTCCGCGTCCTGCGCGTTGCCCGCTTCGCTGCCCGTTTTGCCCATCTCGGCTTTACCGTTGCAGCCGAAACCATGGCGCTGATGCAAGATATGGTAGTGGCCGGTGAGTTGTCTGCACTAACCCCAGAGCGGGTCTGGATCGAGTGGGAAAAGTCGCTGCAGTCTGATAACCCTGAAGTGTTTCTCAAGGTTCTGCGCCAGTGTGGTGCCCTTGCGGTGATCATGCCGGAAATCCATGCCTTGTTCGGTGTTCCCCAGCCGGAGAAATGGCACCCTGAAATCGATTGTGGCATCCATACCCTGCTGGTTGCCGAGCAGGCAGCCAACCTCAGCACATCAAAGGTGATCCGTTTTGCCGCCCAGGTCCATGACCTTGGCAAAGCCCTGACCCCGAAAGAGGAGCTACCCAGCCATAAAATGCACTGCCATACCGGGCTTGATGCCATTCGTGGCCTTTGCCAGCGCCTGCGGGTCCCAAACGAATACCGCGATGTTGCCCTGATGGTCTGTGCCCAGCACACCAAGTTACATTTTGCTGCTGAGCTGCGTCCCAGCACGTTCATCAATATCTTCGATCAAATTGATGCCTGGCGTAAACCGGAACGGGTCGCCCAACTGGCCATTTGCTGCCGGGCCGATGTAAGAGGCCGGACCGGGTTTGAGAATGATCCCTACCCACAAGCCGATATCTTTGAAGGCGCTTTTGCCGCCGCCCAGGGCGTTGAGGTGAAACCTATTGTCGAGGCCGGTTTCAAGGGGAAAGAGATCAAGGAGCAACTTGCGCTGCGCCGTGCAGAGGCTGTCAAAGCCGCGCTGGTCGAATTACGCTAATCAGCATCTGGTTATCTGCTTGGTGAAAAACTTGTTGAACAATAAAAAGCCCGGCTTCAAGCCGGGCTTTTATATCACTACAAAATTGCTGTGGTATTACTGAGTCAGAAGGAAAGCGATCAAACCTGCGCCCAGCAATAGGCGGTATACCACAAACGGGAACATGCCCAGGCGGGTTACCAGCTTAAGGAAGGCATGGATACACGCATAAGCACTGACAAACGAGACCACAATACCAATCAGCAACGCATCAAGCTGAATCGGAGCACCGCTCACCACCATCTTCATGCTCAAGTAACCACCGGCAAGCAGGATGATAGGGATAGACATCAGGAACGAGAAACGCGCTGCCGCTTCACGGGTAAAGCCAAGGTACAGCGCGGCCGTCATGGTTGCACCAGAGCGAGAGGTACCCGGGATCATCGCCGCAGCCTGAGCCAGACCGATAAACAATGAGCGCTTCCAGTCAGCTTGGTATTCATCATCTTTTTGCGTTGCACGCACATCCACCCACCATAGCAA
Organism: Photobacterium sp. BZF1; assembly: GCF_014349205.1. NCBI lineage: Bacteria > Pseudomonadati > Pseudomonadota > Gammaproteobacteria > Vibrionales > Vibrionaceae > Photobacterium > Photobacterium sp. BZF1. The sequence goes on along the minus strand of NZ_JACSOF010000015.1, from coordinate 24,679 downwards.
CAAGCCAAAGAAGATAGTGGTACAGGCAATTACCCACGCCGAGCGCAGGTAAATCTCGATAATGTCTTTCATAAATAGACCGAAGATGCAGGCAGGGATCGTCGCCAGTACGATCATCCAAGCCAACTTGGACTCGGCACTGTGCTCTTTCTTGAAAATAGAGCTGATCCACGCCGATAGCAGGGCAACCACTTCCTTGCGGAAGTACCAGATCACCGCAGCCAGAGTACCCACATGCACGGCAACATCAAACGCCAAGCCCTGATCGTCCCAGCCCAAAATGGCCGACGGCAAAATCAAATGGGCCGAGCTCGAAATCGGCAAAAACTCAGTTAACCCCTGAATCAGGGCCAGCACAAAGGCTTCAAAGTAACTCATAACAATCTCTAAACGACAAAATGATATTCGACAGGCCAAAGTGCCTGTTCAAAACGAGAATCATGCCAAAGTTCGGCGACTGTACGGCCATCCCCCGGGATCACCCGGTGGGGGCACAGCTCCATCAAAGGCTGCAACACAAAGGCAAACTTGAAAATATCGTTACGCGGTAGAACCGGGTTGGTGCTCTGCACAGTATCGCCGAAAAGGAGAATATCCAGATCCAAGGTACGACTTTGGTTTTTGGCCGCATCGGGCGAGCGGCCATGCTGCAACTCCAACTGCTTCAGCGCTTGCAACAGCATATCCAGTGACAAAGACGTTTCGATGACAGCGACACAGTTGTAAAAGTTCGGCCCGCTAAAACCCACCGGCTCGGCTTCGTAAACGGTCGATACCTGCATCCCCGTCCCCAGCTTGCTCAACCCCACCAAACCGGCCTGCAAATAACGTTCGCGGTCAATATTGGAGCCTAAGCTGATATAGACAGTGGTCACTTGCTTCCTCGCTCAATCACCACCCCTACTCCACGGGCATTGGCCACCGCACCCGGCTTGGTCACACGCACCTTGATCCACGGTACGGAGAATTGGGTCATGATCAAGTTAGCGATTTCCTCGGCAACTCGCTCCACCAGTAAGAAACGGCCATTTTGAATGTACTGTGTCACCGCATCGCTTACCGCGGCATAGTCCAGAGCATAAGCGACGTCATCGCTTTGTGCGGCAGGACGATTATCGTGCGCCATTTCCAAATCAAGCACCAATTTTTGCTTGATTTCCTGTTCCCAGTCATACACACCAATGGTGGCGATGACTTCAAGATGTTCGATAAATACTGAATCCATGTTCAATCGCTAATAATGTTAGAGGTCGGATACCTAATTTGAGCAAAAACGCGTATTATCAGGTCGTAATCGTCTATATACTATGATCTTGATTTATATGATCATCGTATTGCCTGTATGGCTTCGGGTGAGCACTATACCATATGCCAGCCCATGCAGCATGGCTGACGATAGATAAAATCAGCGGCGTATAGCCACTAGCTACAGGATCTTGCATGACACCACTTGTACTCATGATCATCATCGGTGCCTACCTACTGGGTTCTATATCCAGTGCGGTCTTGATCTGCCGCTTGTACGGCCTGCCGGATCCTCGTGAAAACGGCTCGGGCAACCCCGGTGCCACCAATGTTTTACGCCTCGGTGGTCGTGGTGCTGCAGCCAGCGTCTTGGTCTGCGATATCCTCAAAGGTATGCTGCCGGTCTGGCTGAGCTATTTTATCGGCATCAACCCCTTCATGCTGGGGTTCATCGGCATCGCCGCCTGCCTTGGCCATATCTACCCGATATTCTTCCATTTCCGTGGCGGCAAAGGCGTCGCAACCGCACTGGGCGCTCTGGCTCCTATCGGCTGGGATCTCAGTGGCTTGTTGATCAGCACATGGCTACTAACGGTTTTGGTTACCGGCTATTCCTCGCTAGGCTCGATGGTCACCGCTCTGGCTGCACCGCTATTTACTTGGTGGGTCAAACCGGAATACACCATGCCGGTTGCTATGCTCTCGTGCCTGATCGTCTTTCGCCACCACGACAATGTCCGCCGCCTGCTCGAGGGCGAGGAAAGCAAGATCTGGAATAAATTCCAGCGCAGAAACAAAACAACCCCGCCACAAGACTGATTTCCAGCCTGTCACGGGGTTGCTTTATCATCTCACCTCAATACCTTTTACCAAGGCATAAAGTTACCAAGGCATAAAGGCTTACGCGTCTTTGATCGGCTTTAGCTGATCGATAGGCCAACGCGGGTACGCTTTTACGCCCAAGTCCATCGTTTCTTGGTTTTTCAGGCGTTGCATGCCGGCAAAAGCAATCATCGCACCGTTATCGGTACAGAACTCGGTACGTGGGTAGAACACTTCGCCGCCCATCTTCGCCATCATGGTCTCCAACTGCTCACGCAAGTGCTTGTTAGCACTCACTCCGCCGGCAATCACCAGACGTTTAAAGCCTGTCTGCTTAAGGGCGCGCTTACATTTGATGGCCAGGGTATCGACGACAGCTTCCTGGAACGCATAGGCAATATCAGCACGGGTCTGCTCGTCATCATCGTTGGCGCGAATAGTATTGGCTGCAAACGTCTTAAGACCAGAAAAGCTAAAGTCCAGCCCTGGGCGGTCAGTCATCGGGCGCGGGAAGGTAAAGCGTCCTGCGGTCCCTTTGTCAGCCAAACGCGACAGCAATGGGCCCCCCGGATAATCCAGCCCCATTAGCTTGGCGGTTTTATCAAACGCTTCGCCGGCTGCATCGTCAATCGACTCACCCAATATTTGGTATTCGCCAATGCCCTTCACTTCTACCATCATGGTGTGACCGCCAGAGACCAGCAGTGCCACAAACGGAAACTCAGGTGGGTTATCTTCCAGCATCGGTGCCAGCAAATGGCCTTCCATGTGGTGTACCGCAACAGCCGGTAAATCCCAGGCGTAGGCCAGGCTGCGGCCAATGGTCGCTCCCACTAACAGTGCGCCGACTAGGCCTGGTCCTGCGGTGTATGCCACACCGTCCAGATCCTCAGGCGTCAAGCCGGCATTGTTAAGCGCTTCCTTGATGAGCGGAATCGTCTTCTTTACATGGTCACGCGAGGCCAGTTCAGGCACGACACCACCGTAGTCGGCGTGCAGTTTTACCTGGCTGTAAAGTTCGTGTGCCAATAGGCCTTTTTCATCATCGAAAATAGCCACACCTGTTTCGTCACAGGAGGTTTCGATGCCCAGTATACGCATAACAACCTCTATACTTATGGTAATTGGGGGCCATACTACCGCCCTTGACAGAAATTAACCAGTTCGGGGTTGCAGAATGCTTTACAAATGCCCCCAGATCAGATTAGAATTTCGCACCATTTTTAATCAGCTGACACTTTATTGAACGTCAGCATTAACCGAATCACTCTGAGGTGAGTATTACATGCCAGTAATCAAAGTACGTGAAAACGAACCGTTTGACGTAGCACTACGTCGTTTCAAGCGCTCTTGCGAAAAAGCAGGTATCCTTTCTGAAGTACGTCGTCGTGAGCACTTCGAAAAGCCTACTACTGTACGTAAGCGTGCGAAAGCAGCGGCAGTTAAGCGTCACCTGAAGAAATTGGCTCGCGAAAACGCGCGTCGCGTTCGTCTGTACTAATCTGCTGATTAACAGAAGGAACGTGTTATGACCCTGATTGAGCGTCTTAAAGACGAACAAAAAGCAGCGATGAAAGCCAAAGACAAACCTCGTCTTGGCACAATTCGCTTGGTAATGGCTGCCATCAAACAGCGTGAAGTTGACGAAAAGATCACTCTTTCCGAAGACGACATTCTGGCAGTACTGACCAAAATGGTAAAACAGCGCCGTGATTCTGTTGCTCAATACGAAGCAGCAGGTCGCCAAGATCTTGCTGATGCAGAGCTTGCTGAAATCACAGTTCTGGAAGAGTTCATGCCACAACCACTGACCGACGACGAAGTCGCCGCTCTGCTGGATGAGGCTATTGCTGCTACCGGTGCTGCCAGCATGCAGGACATGGGCAAACTGATGGGCGTACTGAAACCACAGGTTCAGGGTCGTGCCGATATGGGTAAAGTTAGCCAGCTGGTGAAAGCCAAGCTAGGTTAATCCCTACCCTATTTCTGCAACAAGCCGTGCTATCCGTAACAGGACTGCGCGGCTTGTTCGTATTCAGCACCCTGTCGATTTTATTTCTCCGACGCCAAATCAAAGTGCTATTATCGCATAGCTATAACACTTTGATTTGACACTCCATCCCAACGCAAGCAGGTAACACCACTCTATGGCTGGAAAAATCCCACGTACATTTATCGATGATCTCATCTCTCGACATGACATCGTGGATATTGTGGATGCCAGGGTAAAGCTCAAGAAACAGGGCAAAAACTTTGGTGCCTGCTGCCCGTTCCACAACGAAAAGACCCCGTCTTTCTCTGTCAGCCAGGAAAAACAGTTCTACCACTGTTTCGGCTGTGGTGCCCACGGTAACGTCCTTGATTTCGTGATGGAATTTGACCGCCTGGAATTTGTCGAGGCGATTGAAGAGCTTGCGTCACAACTAGGCCTGGAGGTTCCGCGCGAGCAAGGCACCGGCGGTGGCCAGTCCGGAGCCCGCAGCAAGGAAAAGCTTGGCCTTTACGATATGATGGGGCAGATATCCCAGTTCTACCAAGGCCAGCTAAGAACCCAAGAGGGCCAGACCGCCATTGACTACCTCAAAGGGCGTGGGCTGTCTGGGGAAGTGGTCAAAAAGTTCGGTATCGGTTTTGTGCCTGACCAATGGGATCAGGTCCGTAACCGATTTGGTCGCGACATGCAGGCCCAGCAGGCACTAGTCAGTGCCGGTATGCTGATTGAAAATGACAACGGCAGGCGCTACGACCGCTTCCGTGGCCGGGTTATGTTTCCTATCCATGACCGCCGTGGCCGGGTAATAGGCTTTGGTGGCCGGGTGTTGGGTGATGGTACCCCTAAGTACCTCAACTCCCCGGAAACGCCGATCTTCCACAAAGGGCGTGAGCTCTACGGCCTTTACGAGGTGCTGCAAGCCTACCGTGAACCGGAAAAGCTGCTCGTTGTTGAAGGCTATATGGATGTTGTTGCCCTGGCCCAGTTTGGGGTCGACTACGCCGTCGCCTCGCTGGGGACCTCTACTACGGGCGATCATATCCAAATGATGTTCCGCCAAACCGGTACCGTGGTGTGTTGCTACGATGGTGACCGGGCTGGCCGTGACGCGGCGTGGCGTGCGATGGAGCAAGCCTTGCCGTATCTCAACGACGGCCGCCAGCTCAAATTTATGTTCCTGCCAGACGGCGAGGACCCGGATACCTATATCCGCCAGTATGGCCAGGAAGGGTTCGAGCAACAAGTCGAACAGGCCATGACCCTGTCAGACTTTATGTTCAGCACCCTATTACAGCAGGTCGACACCAGCAGCAACGAAGGCAAGGCCAAGCTCAGTACCCTTGCCGTCCCGCTAATTGATAAAGTACCCGGCGGCACCCTGCGCCTCTATTTGCGTGAGATGCTTGGCAGAAAGTTGGGCTTGCCCAACGAAGAGCAATTACAGCAGCTAATCTCAAAGCAAGGGGCCGACGCACCGAAGAAAGCGGGCCAGCCGGAAATCAAACGTACCCCGATGCGCGAAGTTATCGCCTTGCTGATCCAGAACCCAGATTTTGTAAATAGCCTAGAATTTGATATGGCTGCATTTGAAGGGATTGATGTCGCTGGGCTAAATTTATTGATAACAATAGTTGAAAAGTGTCGGGCCAACCCCAATATTAAAACTGGACAACTGCTAGAGGGTTGGCGCGGAAGCAAAAGTGAAGGGATGCTGGCACGCCTAGCCGCCTGGGAACTGCCTCTTGCCAAAGAAGAGGACAACACTCTAGATGTTTTTCTTGACGCAATGGACAAAGTCATAGACCAGTGCGTTAAACAACAAATCGAAAAGTTGCAGGCTAAATCGAGAACCGTCGGCTTATCAGTCGAAGAGAAGCGGGAATTGCAGTTGCTGATACTCAACCGTCCCGGCTAGTAAGTAGTCATCAATTAAGAAATTTGTTATAATTAATAGTTTGCATCTCTGCATACTACTATTCTCAATCAGACCCTAAGTTGGATATCGTCTATGGAGCAAAATCCGCAGTCACAGCTAAAGTTACTTGTTGCTAAAGGCAAGGAACAAGGCTATCTGACCTACGCCGAAGTAAATGACCACCTACCAGAGGACATCGTCGATTCTGATCAGGTGGAAGACATCATTCAGATGATCAATGACATGGGTATTAAGGTGGTTGAAACTGCCCCTGATGCCGATGATCTGATGATGACAGAAGACAATGCGGACGAAGACGCGATTGAAGCCGCGGCCCAGGCCCTATCAAGTGTAGAAAGCGAAATTGGCCGCACCACTGACCCGGTACGTATGTACATGCGTGAAATGGGTACAGTAGAACTCCTTACCCGCGAAGGCGAGATTGATATCGCAAAGCGCATTGAAGATGGTATCAACCAGGTTCAGTGCTCTGTTGCCGAGTACCCTAGCGCCATCGCATACTTGCTTGAGCAGTTTGACAAGGTAGAAGCAGAAGAGCTTCGCCTGACTGATATCATCTCTGGTTTTGTCGACCCGAATGAAGAAGAAACTGCCGCACCGACAGCAACACACATCGGCTCTGAGCTAAGCGAAGCAGATCTTGAAGATGAAGACAAAGATCTGGAAGAAGACGACGATGCCGATGAAGAAGAAGAAGATACAGGCATTGACCCTGAGCTTGCTCGTGAGAAATTCAATGACTTGCGTGTTGCCTATGACAACATGGCGCTAGCTATTGATACTCATGGCCGCCAGGATCCAAAAACAGCGGTTGCTGTTGAAGAACTGTCTGAAGTATTCAAGCAGTTCCGTCTGATCCCTAAGCAGTTCGACAAACTGATCAGCTCTCTGCGTGAGTCTATGGACAAAGTGCGCACCAACGAGCGTCTGATCATGCGTATGTGTGTCGACAACAGCAAGATGCCGAAGAAAACTTTTGTAAGCCTATTTGCCGGCAACGAAGCTTCTTCTGAGTGGATTGACGAGGCACTGAACTCAGGCAAGCCTTACGCTGAACGCCTGAAAACGTACGAAGAAGACCTTCGTCGTGCAACGACCAAGCTAAGTATCCTAGAGCAGGAAACTGGCTTGTCTATCGAACGTATCAAAGACATCAGCCGTCGTATGTCTATCGGTGAAGCCAAGGCTCGCCGTGCGAAGAAAGAGATGGTTGAAGCAAACTTGCGTCTTGTTATCTCGATTGCCAAGAAATACACCAACCGTGGCCTGCAGTTCTTGGATCTGATCCAGGAAGGTAACATCGGTCTGATGAAAGCGGTAGATAAGTTCGAATACCGTCGTGGTTACAAGTTCTCGACTTATGCAACATGGTGGATTCGTCAGGCAATCACGCGCTCAATTGCTGACCAGGCACGTACTATCCGTATCCCTGTTCACATGATCGAGACGATCAACAAGCTGAACCGTATCTCTCGCCAGATGCTTCAGGAAATGGGCCGCGAACCATTGCCGGAAGAATTGGCAGAGCGTATGCAGATGCCTGAAGACAAGATCCGCAAGGTACTGAAGATTGCCAAAGAGCCAATCTCAATGGAAACCCCTATCGGTGATGATGAAGATTCGCACCTAGGTGATTTCATTGAAGATACCACGCTTCAGCTACCGATGGACGCCGCTACGGCAACTAACCTGCGTATGGCGACCAACGATGTACTCGCTGGTTTGACGCCGCGTGAAGCGAAAGTACTGCGTATGCGTTTCGGTATCGATATGAACACTGACCACACCCTTGAGGAAGTGGGCAAGCAGTTCGACGTTACCCGTGAGCGTATCCGTCAGATCGAAGCAAAGGCACTGCGTAAGCTACGCCACCCAAGCCGCTCAGACGTTCTGCGCAGCTTCCTGGATGAATAAGCACGCATTCAAAATAGCATGACTAAAAACGGGCCCTTCGGCCCGTTTTTTTATTTCTTCTTTCTTGCCATCAAACACTTACTTCTGTTTTCACCTTTGGGCTGGCATGTTCCTTTAACTGCCTAAAAAGCAAGCAAAACAACCACTTTATTCTCTAGACAAGCCGACAGCCTTCCCATATAATTTCACCCATTCGGCCCCTTAGCTCAGTGGTTAGAGCAGGCGACTCATAATCGCTTGGTCCCCAGTTCAAGTCTGGGAGGGGCCACCACTTCTCTTGTGGTAAAGATTTCAGAGACCTGATAGGGCAACCTATCAGGTCTTTTTTGTTTTCTAGTAGCCATCTACCAGCACTCTTGTGCTTAACTTGCTGCAACCTTAGCCTAGTAACAACCTTGTTATTTATTTTTCCCTCCTAAATAAATCATCAATTGATAAGAAACAAAAAAAATCTGTGAAATATGTAGATAATCTCACCCTCTCTTTGAGCGGGCGTTAAAAATTTGCGCACTATCACAAGGTGATTAAAGAGATTGACTATGTTAGTATGTGCCCCTTGTTTGGCCTGCTGATTTATGTAAGGCAGACATACAAGCGTCATACGGCTACAGTATAGTCATGACATCTTGCCAATAACCTACCCGGTTAACGGCAGCTTTGGCTCACAAGAGATGCCTTACAAAAGCAACACCACTGCTTTTGTAAGGCAATATTTTTGAAAAAATTTGTATTATCACTGGTGATAACCGGACGAAAGTTACATTTTTTTGAAGTCCGCCACACTTTGTGGGCGTATTTCAACATCAATGGCACTGCGTTTTCGGGTATAACACTGTGAATCAAATTTCCCTTGGGTAAAAGTTCGTCCGGAGACCATTCTCAATGAAAAAGACCAAGATCGTATGTACGATTGGACCTAAAACTGAATCTGTAGAAATGCTTACTAAGCTAGCTAACGCTGGCATGAACGTAATGCGTCTAAACTTCTCACACGGTGACTTCGCTGAGCACGGCCAGCGTATCCAGAACCTACGTGACGTTATGGGCGAGACTGGTAAGCAACTTGCGATTCTTCTAGACACTAAAGGTCCAGAAATTCGTACTATCAAGCTTGAAGGCGGTCAAGACTTTTCTCTTGTTGCTGGCCAGGAGTTCACGTTCACAACTGACACTTCTGTAATCGGTAACCAAGACCGCGTGGCGGTAACTTACCCTGGTTTTGCTAAAGACCTGGCTAAAGGCAACACTATCCTTGTTGACGACGGCCTGATCGAAATGGAAGTTCTAGAAACTTCTGAGACTGAAGTTAAGTGTAAAGTACTTAACAACGGTGACCTAGGCGAGAACAAAGGTGTTAACCTACCTGGCGTTTCTGTACAGCTTCCTGCACTGTCTGAAAAAGACAAAGCTGACCTAGTATTCGGTTGTGAGCAAGGCGTTGACTTCGTTGCGGCTTCTTTCATCCGTAAAGCATCTGATGTTAAAGAAATCCGTGAGCTACTAGTTGCTAACGGCGGCGAGAACATCCAGATCATCTCTAAGATCGAAAACCAGGAAGGCGTTGACAACTTCGACGAAATCCTAGAAGCCTCTGACGGCATCATGGTTGCTCGTGGTGACCTAGGTGTTGAGATCCCTGTAGAAGAAGTTATCTTCGCTCAGAAGATGATGATCGAGAAGTGTAACCGTGCACGTAAAGTGGTAATCACTGCAACTCAGATGCTTGATTCTATGATCAAGAACCCACGTCCAACTCGCGCAGAAGCGGGTGACGTTGCGAACGCAATCATGGACGGTACTGATGCAGTAATGCTTTCTGGTGAGTCTGCGAAAGGTAAGTACCCAATCGAAGCGGTAACTATCATGGCTCAGATCTGTGAGCGTACTGATGCAGCTCTTAAAGCAGAGCTAGGCTCTCGTCTAGACAGCGCTCGCCTACGTATCACTGAAGCTGTTTGTAAAGGTGCTGTAGACACGTCTGAGAAGCTAAACGCTCCTCTTATCGTTGTAGCAACTGAAGCTGGTAAGTCTGCACGTTCTGTACGTAAGTACTTCCCAACTGCAAACATCCTAGCTGTTACTACTAACACTAAGACTGCTGCTCAGCTAGCACTGACCAAAGGTGTTACTCCAGTAGTTGTTGATTCAATCGACAACACTGATGCGTTCTACGGCCGCGGTAAAGAGCTTGCACTAGAAACTGGCCTAGGCGCTAAAGGCGATATCGTTGTTATGGTATCTGGCGCGCTAGTTCCTTCTGGTACAACTAACACAGCTTCTGTACACGTACTATAAGTGTCATTACGCTGATTGTTGAAAGCGGGAGCCTCGGCTCCCGTTTTTTATTGCCTGCCACGGCGCTGCTTTCATCGCCAACTACCACGCTAATCTGTGATAACCTCTCACAATTATGAAACTTAGCGTCGCACTCGATTTTTTTCCTCGATATACTTCACCTGCAGTATTCCCCTTGAGCATATCCTTATACGCTTAACCTTACGGGTGGCACTGCCTATTCTGAGCTGAAACCACACAATGAGGAAGAACGTGTCCAGCCCTACCCTTGCCGATAAAGTCATGGAAATGATCCGCCAAGATATCTTGACGGGTGAGCTATCCCCAGGCCAAAAACTGGTGGTTGCAGAACTCAAGCAGCGATATAGCGTGGGCGCTTCCCCTATCCGCGAAGCCCTTGTTCAACTGGCTTGGCGTAAATACGTCCATTTTGCGCCACAAAAAGGCTGCTGGGTTGCCAATGTTTCTGCAGCCGAATTGGAAGACTTGTTCGATACCAATCAAGAACTCTCAAAAATCCTACTCCAGCGAGCGATTGAGCAAGGCGATGAAGCATGGGAAATCAACATCCTCACTAGCTACCACAAGCTCAGTAGGCTGAACCCAGCAGAAGCGAATACCGACTTTGCAGAATGGGAACAAAGGCACAGTGACTTCCACCACGCCCTCCTTGCAGGTAGTCAATCACCGACAATGCTGGCACTGTACCGGCAAGTGTATGAGCAAATCGAACGCTATCGCCATATCTGGGTGAGCAGGCACCGCCAATATGAAGAGCGATACCATGACAACGGTGAGCATGAAGCAATGATGAAGGCAGTATTGGACCGCAATACCGAGCAGGCACTGGCAATCATGGCAACTCATTCAGAGCGCGCACTGGAAATGATAAAAGGCGACTTGGTCCAAGACTGATAGCTGGCACTACCAAAAAATTTCCTTGTGGTGGGTATTAAGCAGTAATACCGCTAACAGGAAATACAGCGCACTGACATTGAAGCCAAGCAGAAATAGGCTAAGCACTGTTAGCCTTGCCAAAAATTTACGGTTCATCATTTCCCCCCTGCGCCATACCACCTGATTGGCACCTGACCTTATTAGACTTTAGTCTAATAAGGTTTGATTTTCAGGGAGACAAAATGACAAAACCCGGTGACAAGCACCGGGTGTATTAGGCCTGAGACAAGCTCTTAGTAGGATTTAAGCTTTCAGCGCCCGCTCTCCACGAGCAATACCAACGACACCACTGCGCGCCACTTCGATGATCTCTGTCGCTTCGCTGACCGCTGAAATAAAGGCATCCAGCTTATCGCTAGTCCCCGCTAGCTGGACGGTGTAGATCTGGCTTGTCACATCGACTATCTGGCCCCGGAAAATATCCGCAGTGCGCTTCACTTCCGCTCGGGCAAAACCGCTCGCCTTCACCTTAACCAACATCAATTCGCGCTCGACATGCTCACTCTCGGTAACATTGCTAACCTTGAGGATATCGATGAGTTTGTGCAGTTGTTTCTCAATCTGCTCCAGCGCCGCCTCATCTTCAACATTGGTCGTGATATTCAAACGGGACAAGGTAGGATCGTCCGTCGGGGCTACCGTCAAAGACTCAATGTTGTAACCCCGTTGGGAAAATAGCCCGACTACCCGTGACAATGCGCCCGGTTCATTTTCAAGAAGTACTGATACAATCCTGCGCATATTACGTTCTCTCCGTTTTACTCAGCCACATTTCGCTCATTGACCCACCACGGATCAACATTGGGTAGACGTGTTCTGTCTCATCAACACTGATGTCGATAAAGACTAGGCGATCTTTTAGCGCCAGCGCCTTCTCCAGCTCTTCTTCTAATTTGTTCGGGTCGGAGATCCGCACCCCAACATGGCCATACGCTTCAGCAATGGCAGCAAAATCAGGCACCGAGTCCATATAAGAATGGGAGTGGCGGCCTTGGTAAATCATATCCTGCCACTGTTTCACCATACCGAGGAAACGGTTGTTGAGGTTGATGATCTTAACCGGAATATCGTACTGAAGAGCAGTGGAAAGCTCCTGGATATTCATCTGGATACTACCATCACCGGTTACACAGACGACTTCGGCATCTGGCAGGGCGAACTTAACCCCCATTGCGGCAGGAAGGCCAAAGCCCATCGTGCCTAGGCCACCGGAGTTGATCCAGCGGCGGGGTTTGTCAAACGGATAATACAAGGCAGCGAACATCTGGTGCTGGCCAACATCCGAGGCAACATAAGCATCGCCATCGGTCAGCCTGTGCAGCACTTCAATCACTTCCTGCGGCTTGATGCGCTCATTATCCTTCTTGTAGCTCAGGCACTGGCGTCCACGCCAGGACTCGATTTCACTCCACCAGGTATCAATGGCGGCATCATCGTTTTGGCCACTTTGCTCATCAAGCATTTTCAGCATGCAGTTGAGCACCGTATCCGCCGAACCTACAATCGGGATATCTACTGCAATCGTTTTGGAAATGGACGACGGGTCGACATCGATATGCATAATGGTGGCATTCGGGCAGTATTTCTCGACATTGTTGGTGGTACGGTCGTCAAAACGCACCCCGACACCGAAAATCAAATCCGAGTTATGCATTGCCATATTGGCTTCATAAGTACCGTGCATCCCCAGCATACCCAGGTTGTTCTTGTGCGAACCAGGGAAAGCACCAAGGCCCATCAGGGTATTGACCACCGGGATATTCAAACTCTCAGCCAGTTTAATCAATTGCGGGCTACAATCAGCCATGATTGCACCACCGCCAACATACAATACCGGCTTTTTGGCCGCTAACAGGGCTTTGAGACCCCGCTTGATTTGGCCCTTGTGGCCTTGCGTTGTCGGGTTGTAAGAACGCATGGCAATAGACTCGGGGTACTTGTACGGGAAGCTCTCAGCCGGGTTGAGCATATCTTTGGGGATATCGATAACAACAGGGCCAGGGCGGCCACTAGAAGCGATATAGAAGGCTTTTTTGATAATCTCAGGGATATCTTCCGGCTTCTTCACCAAGAAGCTGTGTTTGACGACAGGACGTGAGATCCCCACCATGTCACACTCTTGGAAGGCATCGTTACCGATGAGGTTACTCATGACCTGGCCGGAAAGCACGACCATAGGAATGGAGTCCATATAAGCGGTTGCGATACCAGTGATAGCGTTGGTCGCTCCTGGGCCGGACGTTACCAGCACCACACCAACCTCACCAGTGGCACGGGCATAACCATCTGCCATGTGCACTGCCGCTTGTTCGTGGCGGACCAGTACGTGCTCGATATCGCTTTTCTCATGCAGCGCATCGTAGATATCAAGAACTGAACCACCAGGGTATCCGAAGATATGTTTCACGCCTTGATCGATCATCGAACGAACGATCATATCGGCGCCGGACAACATTTCCATATTTCTGCCTCCAGGTCGCGTATACCACCCTGCATAGCTAATTCATTCCATACCTCTTGCTAGCGGCCTGATCCCATCTGCTTGGTTGGAGGAGCAAACAGTCTGGGTATCAGCACGGGTTGCGCTAGCCTGATTGAGGAAATACAGCAGCCAGAATACCTGGTGCCTCAATTAGCTATACAGGCTGGTATAACATAGTTAGGGCTTATTTTTAGCCTAAAAAATGAAATCGTGCTTTCATGCTATGTTACCTGCTCTGAGTCATAACCCGAGCAGTAAACCGCAACAACTGTAACGTTTTTTTAGCAACTAAGTCTATTGGTCGAAGGCAGTTAACACGTATCCTCTGAAATGAGCAAATATCCATCAAGATCATCATTGAGCGTGCTACAAATTGCAGAATATTTTCCTCTGTGTATGTGGTTATTTCAGAATGTTCAACTGATCAAACCAGAGCTAGTGCCACTGAGACTGCCACACTGGCAGCACCAAAACGGAAAACCGAGCCCCCAGCAGGCAAATACCAGGCATAAAAAAGGAGAGCCGAGGCTCCCCTTTCCAACACGTTAGCGATATTACTTGCTGGCCGCTTTATGGCTTTCTTCGTACATACGCTCAATTTGCTGATGGTAGCGGTCTTGGATCACTTTACGACGCAGTTTCTGAGTCGGTGTCAGTTCGCCTTTGTCCATCGAGAAGGCACTTGGCAGCAGGGTAAACTTCTTCACCTGCTCAAATCGCGCCAGATCTTTTTGCAGCTCAACAACACGCTTTTCGATCAGCTCGATGATCTGGCTGTGTTTGACCAGCTCCATGCGATCCTTGTACTTGATGTTAAGCTCGCGAGCATGCTCTTCCAGGGTTTCGAAACAAGGCACAATCAGGGCCGAGACAAACTTGCGGGTATCGGCAATCACGGCGATCTGCTCGATAAAGTGGTCTTTACCAATGGCACCTTCAATCACCTGCGGCGCAATGTACTTACCGCCCGAGGTTTTCATCAGCTCCTTGATTCGGTCGGTAATAAACACATTACCTTCCTCATCAATGTGGCCGGCATCACCGGTTTTCAGGAAGCCGTCTGCGGTAAAGTTCTTGGCCGTTTCTTCCGGCATATTGTAGTAGCCACGCATAACCATTGGGCCGCGAACCAAGATCTCGTTGTTCTCGCCAATTTTCACTTCTGCACCCGGCATCGGCATACCGATGGAATCAGGATTAAAGCAGCTATCATCCCAACACGATACTGTCGCGGTGGTCTCGGTCATACCGTAGCCCAGCTTGACGTTGATACCGATGGCATGGAAGAAGCGGCCGATGCTCTCGTCCAGCTTGGCACCACCACATGGCATGAACTTAATGTTGCCACCAAGGATAGCGCGCAGCTTTGAAAGCACTAGCTTATCAGCCAACGCATGGCTCTTCTTCAGCATCCACGACGGCTCGCGGCATTCCTGGCGGGCCAGTGCCATACGGGCACCCATATTGACCGCCCAGGTGAAGATCACCTTGCGCTGGAACGGGGCACGGGCCACTTTGTCGTGGACGGTTGAATAAATCTTCTCGTAAACCCTAGGCACTGCCGCCATGACATTTGGCTTCACCTCGGCAAGGGCTTCTTTGAGCAGGTTGGTATCTGACAGGTAGCAGTTTACGCCACCACGGTGTAGGACATAGAAGGTCCATGCACGTTCGAAAACGTGGGACAATGGCAGGAAGCACAGTGAAACATCACCTTGCTCCAGTGCCAACTTCTGATCGTGGCCTTCAATCTGAGAGCCAATATTGTTGTAATCCAACATGACACCTTTTGGCGTACCGGTCGTACCCGAGGTGTAAATCAGCGTCAGCAGGTCATCCATTGAAGCTTCATCTAGGCGCTGGGTCAACACCTCTGCAGGCGCAGACTCGGCAGCCGCCACGAAGTCTTCAAAGCGGATCACCAATGGGTGCTCGGTCAGGTTTTCAACCTCACCCATCACCACGATATGTTCTAATCCAGGGCAATCAGCCGCTACCGAAACAGCAGCATCCAGCTGTGCCTGCTCGCCTACGAACAAGATACGGAGGCCTGCATCGTTAATGATGTATGCAGCTTGCTGAGGGGTATTGGTTGGGTAAATAGGGACAGTTACAGCTCGGTTGTACAAGGTTGCGAAGTCAGCCACTGTCCATCGCGGCATATTGTTGGAGAAAATACCGACCTTGTCTTGGACATTGAGGCCATGTCCAATCATTGCCAGCGCTAGCTGTTGGATCTGATCGCCAAACTCAGTCCAGCGGATATCTTGCCATTGACCCGCCACTTGGTGGCGCAATGCAACCTGGTCACCTAAACGCTCAACTTGAGAACGAATGCGGTTGACGATATGAAATTCACGTTTAGCCATAACTACTCTGCCATTCGGGCTTACACCTGTAAGCCTATTCCGCAGGGAGTCTACCCGCGACGCAGGGAAAAAGGCAACTCCGTGACTTCACAAAATACCCATTTCTCTGGTACGACCAGAATCAAAAAGCCAGATATTACAAAGGCTCTACGTTTCCCTAATAGCATGGCTACAAAGTGTAAGGAAATACGTCTAACTTTCCGCCTACTGACAGTATAACGGCACGCACAGACTCGCTTAGAAAAAGAAAAGCCAGCGATTGCTGGCTTCATAACAAAAAGGGCATTGCTCCGATTTAGAGGGAGCTATCACCACATACCGCTAATAGCTGGTCGCGCATCCAGATGTGACCTTTGTCTTTCTGTGATGACTCATGCCAGCTCAAGTAGCCTGCAATCTTGGCCGACTCAACCGGTAACGGCAGGATCTTCAACTGTTGGCTAGCTGCCGCCACATTAGCAAGCCAGCGCGGTACCACGGCAATCAATTCGGATTGGCTAACCACATACATGATGTTGCTCAGGCTCGCCCCTTGGTAGGCCTCTTGGTAGCTGGTATGGGCATGGTAGATATGGTCGGCGAACATCTTCACCCCCGGGATCGACTTCATGACCGCATGTTGCTCCTGGGTAAATTCAGCCTCTGTGATCACCTCACCAATGCGCGGGTGGTTACCCGCAGCCACGACCACCAATTCATCGGTAAACAGCTCTGTGCTGCAGAAGCCTGGCTCATCGAAGCGAACATAGTCAATAACGAAATCGATGTCCTGGTAACGCATTTTCTGGGTGAGTTCAGCGTCCAACTCTGCCTCGACCTGCACTCGTACATAAGGTGCTTGCTCAGCAACATTGCTCAGGATACGTGGGGCAAAACGCATGTCAGATGGGCTGCAAACGGCCAGTTTAAAGGTGCGAGTTGAGGTTTCTGGCGAGAAAATAGAAGACGGCAGCTCATTTTTCACCAGCTGCAACGCCTGGCGTAGAGGGCCGAACAGCTGCTTGGCACGCTGGGTAGGCTGAATACCACGGCCATGGCGGATAAACAGCTCATCATTGAACATCACCTTCAGGCGGGCAACAGCATTACTCACTGCCGGCTGGGACATACCCAGGTTGTGTGCTGCACGGGTAATGTTCTGCTCCTGCATAACTGCATCAAATACAGTCAACAGGTTTAGATCAACGCTACGTAAGTTTGATTCCATTTTGTACCCATCAGCAGGGTGAATAGATGAATTTCTGCGTGCCATTATTTGCCTCTATAGATTACCGTTATGGGGCAAAATCCATTATGCCGCCGGTGAATAACTGGGCATTCCAATGCCTCTGAAAACTGACTCCCTCTCTCGGGGTGCTGCCAGTATGTTTCAAATAGATTGACGAAATAAATAGGCGAGTATCAGCAAATTGATGCAGTGATATATAAAAAACTGAATTCAGAATACAAACACTTATATTTCATAACCTTAAGTCAATTATAAAAAGATCTAAAATATCTATAATTAAAATAAAGCTTCAATTATAAGCAAAATTAAAGGCTTGGCTGGGACAAAAAAAGGCCTAAACCGGCCTTTTCATCGTTGGGTGACACTGCGATGTTACACAGTCGTTATGGAGGATTTGTAGCGGCTTGGCTCATTATTTGTGTACCACTCAATCATGGCTTCTTCGACGATCTCCGGGTACTCAACCTGATCCCATAGCTGTTGCCATAATTCATCACAGTTATGCCAGTTTCCCGACAGCACCCAGCCAGCAATTGTCATGGCAACATCCGGCATTTTGACCCGACCAACTGAATTGCTATCGAGCCAGTTTCTTACCGCAGCAGGGTCAAGGTAGCTCATCGAATCCGCCAGCCCCATCATCTCCAGTGTCATCACATTGCTGAGCTGTTCATACTGACCATGCAAGGGCTTGAGCAATAGTTTCTTACCGAGGTTCATCGCCTCGGAGGGCAACTCGAAACCACCATTGGCAATCACGCCCCGACAATAGTGCAAACGATGATGGAAGCTTTCTCGGTTGAGCTGACGAATGCTGACATTATCGTACTCACTATCTTTCTCTACATCGGGGTGATAGCAATAAAAGTGAACTTGGTTAAACCGGGTGAGCAAATCCAGCACTGCTGGCAAGCTCTCAAACGGCAGGTAAACCAATACCGACTGATCATTATCCCTCTGGGCTTCCTTTACTGGCACGATCGGCGGCAAGATCATCTGGTTGAAGTGAAACCAATGTACACCTAACTGCTGGACTGTCGGGGCGAAGCCACGTATCACGAGACTATCGAACCAAGTTTGCCCTCGGGTTGGAATATCGTGCAGAAAAGCATTCTGGTGGCTGATACCAATACTGTGGACTTTCTGCGCCTTGGCAGCCCAAGCAGATACAGGTTCAAAATCATTGAGTACAACATCATAGCCGGATACATCGAGATGGCGGACATCCCGTGCAAAGCGGGCTAAATGGTTACCGGTCAATGTTTTCCTGCGGTTCACTTCGCCGTTTTCGGTCACGAAAGTCAGTCCGCGGCAGGTTTGGAAATCCCCGAAGCAATCCATATCGAAATAGCGATTATCCGGCCTTCCCGAAAACAGGAAATCAACATCTCCCCCCAAAGTGGCAAATGCCCTCGCCATTTCCCTAGCCCTTGAAATATGACCGTTACCCGTTCCTTGGACGCCATAAAGGATCTTCATTTATCAGCTACTCCTCAAAAACTCACCAACTGGAAACAGAATATGCCCAGCAAGGCGCCAGCAATCACATCAGTAATGTAATGCACGCCAAGTAGTACACGTGAAAACCCTATCGCTATCGCCCACGGCCAAATAAACCATGCCGTATCGGGGTAGAAAGTAGTGATCAGCGAAGCCATCACAAAAGCCGCTGCGGTATGGCCTGATGGCAGGCTGTATTTGTCTGATGGGGTGATAAAGCTAGGCAGTGCCGCTGGGCGGTCACGCTTTAAACTGTTTTTCAAGATGAGGTAGACGGGAAGTTCGAGAGAAAAGGCCAACAACCCTGTTTTCACTACTTCTGTTCCCTGTGATGTATCTACCACCCACACCAATGCCGCAAACATCACATACAGGTGGCCATCCCCGGTATGGGAAACCGCGCGGCTGAAACGCGCAACCTGGATATTGAAACGATGGCAAAGGCAAAGTGCCGAAAATGCGTAATCCATTCGCTGTAATGGTGTCAGCAAGGTCATTGCCCGATCCTTTTCTGATTAATTAAGCATCAGATTAGGAGAGGGATATGACAGGGCAGTGACGCTTTGGAGGAGGGATAATGACAATCCTTCCGTGCCCTTTTTAGAAAAGAACAACGGAAGGGTTATCTTAAGCTAAGTCAGTCTAACGCTATGCAGAGACTAGCTTTTCGTGGCGGTGCACCAACTTGAAGTCAGACAAAATCACATACGCTGCAGGGATCATAAACAGTACCAACAGGGTCGAGGTGAAAATACCGAACACTATCGAAATCACCAACGGTTTGATCACCTGGGCCTGCAAGCTGGTTTCCAGCATCAATGGCAGTAATCCGGCAGCGGTAGTCAACGAGGTCAGGAAAACCGCCCTAAAGCGTTCGCGGCTGGCCTGCACCACCGCTTGCTCTATGCCGTCACCGTCGTCAAGGTGGTGGCGGATGTACTGCACCAGCAAGATGGAATCGTTGACCACTACCCCTGCCAGCGACACAAAGCCCATCATACTCGGCATACTCAGCGGGTGGCCTAGCAGGAGGTGGCCCCAGAATACCCCAATCAACGCCAGCGGTATCGCGAGCAATACCACGAATGGCTCGAGGTAACTGCGGAACTGGAAACTCAGGATCACAAACACACCGAAGATACCCAACATAAAGCCGGTCGCCATCGACTGGCCGGTTTCCGCGGTATCCTTGGCAGCCCCCTCAAAATCAAACCGCAACCCCGGGTAGTCCTGCTGCAATTGAGGCATCAGCTTGGTTCTAAACTGGCTTAGTACCTCACCTGAGCTGATCACACTCTCTTGCAGGTCGCCATACACGCTGAGTGTGCGCAGGCCGTTAATGCGCTGGATACGGACATAGTTCCGCTGGTGCTCGAGGATTGCCACCGACGCCAACGGGATCTGGCTACCATCAGACAAGATGATCGGGAAACTTGATAAGTTTTGTAGATCCGCTGCCCGCTCCTTGTTGAACATCACTTCGATTTCAATGTTCTCGGGACCAATCTGGATTTCATCGGCAGTCTGGCCGAAATAGGCCGAACGGAGCTGGGAAGCTATCATCTGGCCGTCGACACCAAACGCCTCCGCCCCGGGGCGAAGCCGGATCAACACCTCCGGTTTGCCCATCCGCATGTCATCGAGTACGCCCGATACCCCGGCAAACTCATTGAAGAACTGTTGGGTTTCGACGGAGGCAGCCTTGAGCATCGCCAGATCGTCATGCTGCATCCGTACTTCTATAGCACGTCCACCCGGCCCCATCATAGGTTGTTTATAAACCAACGCCACCGGGGCGGCCAGCTCACCAACATCTTCCCGCCAGGCATCAATAAACTCATCTATCAAGCTATTACGGATCTCAGCACTGAGCAAATCAAGCCTTACTGTCGCAACATGCGGCCCGCTCTCGTCAGCATCGGCATTAAAGTTGAATTGCTCGGTGATATTCCTCACCAAAGACTCACCTCCTTCATTGCGCTCGCTCCATTCTTCGTTAAGGCGCTTGGCAGAGGCAACGATTTCCTCGACCACAGCTTCGGTCTGGCCCAGTGTCGAGCCCGGCGGCAGAATGATCCTCGCCTCGGCGATATCCCCATCTAGCTCGGGGAAGCCGACAAACTTGAGCCCCCCACCGGCCAACAGGGCAAAAGAGGCAAACAGCAAGCCGATAACCCCACCGACAAATAGGTAACGCCACTGCACCACCAAAGCCACCATCTTCACCAAGCGTTCATTCCTAAATCGCTCGAAACGGACCAAGAAGCTTTGTTTCCAACGAGGAGGTAATTTCTCCTGTTTCTGGCGGTGCAAGGAATGGCTGAGGTGGCTAGGTAGGATCAAGAAGGCCTCGATCAAACTGATCGTCAACACTAGGATCAATACCTGCGGCACGACCCGCAGTACTGCCCCCATCTCCCCCTCGAGGAAAATCAAGCTGCCGAAAATACAAATGGTGGTCAGGTAGGATGACACGACCCCCGGCAAGACTTTTTTCACCCCGTTATATACCGCGTCCTGGATCTTCTGCCCACGATCGAGGTGGGAGGCGATGGACTCGGAGATCACTATCGCATCATCCATCATGATCCCGATAGCCATCAACAAACCAACCAGGGACATGATGTTGATAGATAGCGAAAATGTCGCCATCAAATACATACTGCCCAAAAACGCCACCGGCAGCCCTGCGGCTATCCAAAACGAATAGCGGAACGAGAAAAACAACCACATCACAGCAAAAACCAGTATCACCCCCTGCCAACCATTCTTGACCATCATGGTCAGGCGATCCCATAGCAGAGATGAGAGATCATTGGTCAGTGTCAGGGTTACCCCGGTTGGCGCCCGCTGGTTTTCAGCCTCGACAAAGGCAGCGACCCGCTCTTTAATTCGCAGCGCATCATCGGCCTTGTTCTTGCTGATCCGCAGCATCGCCGATGGCACACCGTCAAACAGCACCTTTTGTTCATCAAGGGCAAAGCGGTCAGTAATGGTCGCCACATCCCCCAACCGTAGGACTGCCCCTTGGGCATCGGCACCGACAACCGTCCGTGCAATCGTCTCGGGGGTAATTTTCTGCTCATCAAACCGGATCAATAAATTACGGTCCGCCAACTCGATATTGCCGCTTGGCAGTTTGATGTTCTGCCGGCTCAGTTTGCTGGCAATATCACTTACACTCAAACCAAGCTGACGTATCGCCACCTCATCCAGTTCCACCCGGAGTTGGTGATCGGAAAAGCCACTGACCTCCACCAACGAGACGCCGTAATCCAATTTGAGCGTGCGTTTGAGTTGCTCGGCATAAGCTTTGAGGTGGGGCAAACTGGTGTCGGCTTTAATTGCAACATCAACCACCGGCTCGTTCCAGTCTAGCTCGCGGACAATCGGTGACTCGATTTCAGTCGGGAAGTCATTGATCGCATTGATCTGAGTTTGAACATCCACCAGCATCCGCGAGACAACCTCGCTGTTGGTCAGCTTGAGGATCAACGACGCCGATCCTTCCACCGCTTCACATCGAGTCTCGACTATGTTGGCCAACCCATCGACCGCATCTTCCATCCGCATACAGATGCTCTCTTCCACTTCCTGTGGCGAGGCGCCCGGATAAACCACCGAGGCAATGATGTAAGGCGGAGCAAATTCTGGGAAAGTTTCACGTTTAATCTTCGGAAGCGACACCAAACCCAGAATAATCAATGCCAGCATCATCAGGTTAGCAGCGGTTGGGTGGCGGGAGAAATAACGGATCATGATGCCGGCTCCTGATCTTGGTCTTGAGCCTTAGCCTCATCAACTGGCTTGCCATTTACCGTAACCACTTTGAGTGCCATGCCCGCCACTGCGGGTAATAGGTCATTGACTACCAGTTGGGTCCCAGATGCCAGATCACCGCTGATCGCCACTTGGCCATCACGGCGGAACAGCACTGTAACCGGCTGAATTTTCAGGTTGCTATTGCCATCGACCAAATAGACTTTATCCCCATGCAGGGCTCGCTCAGGGATCACCCAATGCGGGTTGGGTTGGCCCGAGAGCCTTGCTTCAACAAACATACCGTTGACCAATGGCGGGGCCGTTTCTGGCGACATCTGGCTATAGTCCTGGCCGACCTCAAGGATCACCCCAACGGTTGCCTGGTTGGCATTGACCGTATCGCTGATCCGGGTCACCTCAGCAGGCCACTGCTGGATAAAGTTGCCGCTCGATAGCTGGATACTGGCACTGAGATCTAGTTGATCGGCACGAGGCTTGCCGTCTGCATGGGCGGTATATTGAGTCAAACTGGCCGCCAGTACTTGCATGTCATGTAGGGCGATTTGGGCATCAATTTCCACCGTATCGATACCGTGTGCCACTACCATCACCTGCTGGGTATTAACCACCTGATCCTGCTCTATATCGACCGTTGAGATCCGGGCATCAATCGGCAAGGTGATCACCGTTTTTTCCAGCGAACGCTTCGCTTCACTCACTTGCGATAGGTTGACCTCCAACTGGGCCAGCGTCACCTTGCGCTCATTGGGTAGCACAATCAGTTGGTTCTCGATTTCTTGCACCACTTTCTGACTGGCCAACGCATTTTGCTGCTCGAGGTCGACCGTCGATTGCGAGGTTAACCCCTTGGTTCGTAGCTCCTGCTTACGCGCGAGTTCTTTCTTGCTGATCGCCAAGCGGTTTTTTTCAATTTTCAGCGTCGTTTTAAGGTTTTGCTCTTCCTGCTCTAGCTTCGCCAGTTGGGCCTGACTGGCACTGACGTCGGCCTCGGCCTGCGCCAAGCGCAACTCATAATCCAAAGGGTCGATTTTCAGCAACACCGTGCCGGCATCGAGTACCCGTCCCTTGTTCAAATCAGGATGGCGATAAACCACCTTACCGGATACTTCAGCAATGGCCTGCCATTCCACCTTGGGGGCAACCCGGCCAAAGCCCGCTGCTTGCGGGGCAAGTAGCTGCTGCTCAAGATTAATCACATCGACCACACGGGCCCGCTCAAGGGCAGGTTTTACTTCAGGAGACGGGCGCAAGTTGATGGCCAGTACCAAGATCACCACACCGACCAGTACAGCGGGAAACAACAGCAATTTTCGATTCTTCAGCATGGTTTATTCTCTTCCTTTGGCATTGTCAGGCCACGCACCAACAGATTGACATTATGCTCGGCCAACTCAGCCAGATAAGCTTCGTCCATTTCAATATTTTGCAGCGTCAGCAGCGAGGGCGGAATGAGAAAGGGGAATACCATCAAACTGATAAAACTCATCCTCGCCTTTTCAGGACACACATCAGCCCTAAGCTCGCCTTGCTTTTGCAATTGCTGGAACATCACTTCAATCGCAGGGCGAGCCACCTCGTTGAAGATCTTTTCCATGGTCTGGCGCTGCAGATCAGCCGGCTCCATCATCATGGCCCGGGCAATCAATTTCGGCATATCCGGGTTGGGTGCCATGATTCGATAATAGGTACGCATCAAATCCCCGATAGAAGCAAAATCCCCTTTGTCCAAGGCCACTCTCAGCTGGGCTTGGATCGGGGTAATCGTCTCCCTCAACATGGCTTCATACAGGCCAGATTTATTGGCGAAGTAATAGCGGATCAACGCGACATTGACGTCAGCACGGTTAGCGATCATCCGTGTCGAGACCTTACCGTAAGGCAAACTGACAAAGAGTTTCCTCGCTTCAACAATCAACCTCTGCCTGGCATCTGAATCGCCGACAGGGCGCCCTGCCTTACCTACCATGACGCCTCCCTAAAACCTTTGTTATTGCGCACATTCTGCATTCACTTCGCTCAATTAATCACTTGATTAATTTTAAGCTTTGCCCGCCAGACTAACAGGGCATTAATTCCCTACAATTTAATCAATTGATTAATTTTAATATATGAGAGATTTGCCCCCTTTGATGTGATACCAACAAAGAAATAACAT